>NZ_ANOG01001011.1 GCF_000346295.1 Rhodopirellula maiorica SM1
TTTGGGTGGATGAGGCGGGAGCCTCCGGGGGCAGTGCGTTCCCAGGCGGGAGCCCGGGAACGAGCTGGGGGAAACGCGGGGGCTAGGCGGTCGACGCCTTAGGCAGCTTTTAATTCGTTTTGAATTTGGCTCGAAACGCGAGCCGACAGCGGGGCACTTTCGCGGCGGATGCCGTCGCTGCCGTAATAGATGATCGTGTTCTTGGTGAAATCACAAATTGCGGTCAATTTGACGCTACGTGGCCCATGCAAGCAAAAGTAGATACCGCACGGTTTTCCGCCTCGAATCACTTCCCGCTGAGTCATCGGAAACTGCTTTGACTCAAGATGCCCGAGTTCGCAAAGTCGGCGTTCGACATTGGCACAAAGTGTTTGGTAGTCGACGCGAGTAGGCGTGATGCAGATCATGAGGTGCAGAGCTCGGGGGGAACGCCCAATGTTTCACACGGCCTGGCGACTGGGTGTTAGCACCGCGAGGCAGGCTTCGGTATCGGCGCACCGTCGGCTCGGAAATTAGCGATCCGAGCTCAAGTTTGGCTGCAAGTTCCGCATTCACTGTTAAGAGATATCGATTGTGTCGGTCCCGTTCGGAATGACACATTTCAATAAAAATAGTGATGCGAACGCCGTCAGTTGCGATCCGGCTGAGTGATACGACCGAAAATATCTCGCAAAATTACCTGCTCTAGCGAGGCATCACGACCGAGCGGGATCCAACCCAGCGTCTGCGGCGTGTCGTCGATGCGGTTTTGCTCTCGTATCAACGTGCCATCGTGCCGTTTGTTCGACGCAGATTCGGTCGCGTATTGATTCCGATCGGTGTCCTCGAGATCCTTTTGAACGACGACTTCGATCACGTACCCGGCGCCTTGCGGACGGACGGTCACGATCGCGCGACGACGAATCGATTGCAACGTCGATTGCAAACGTTCAAATCCAGGCGTGCTGTCTTTTTTCCAAGGCTCCATTAGCGAGGCACCGACTTGATAAGTCGTTTCTAGCCGACCATCCAAGACGATCCCATCCGAGTTTTGTACCGGTTGTTCGCGAGCGATGCGAAAGTAATCATCCATTGCATCGACTACTTGCGACCAAACGAATGCATCCGGAGCCGGCGGCAATTCCAATGGGTTTGGAATAAAGGTTTCCGGTACGTTGGTCGTCAGGCGATGGGCCAATTGGCCACAGCCCATTAGCAGCAGAGCAAGCGATACGCATGACGCGTAGTGAGCAATTCGCTTGATCATGAGGTGTTCCTGGATGGGCCGCTATCAGTGAGTTGAGGGGGGAGCCAGGTATGCAGGAGTCGTTCGGTGCCTTAGCCGTTTTGGCGTTAGCGGGCTGTTGATTTAATGAGCCGCTCACGCGTCAGCGGCCGGGTCCCACGCATTACTCGGTGCCTTACGGCACTCGGCTCAATCATACGATTTGCATTTCGATTAAATCAACAAGCCGTTAGCCACGGTTCCCACAAGTAATCCGGGCTAAACTTCCGAGCGGCTAGTGGGACTTCATCCCCAAGATTTCTGCCTACCTGATTAGCGTCTGTTTAAAAACGATTCGAATTCGCAGCGGCGTCATGCGGACGCCATCCGATGCTTTGGGGCAACGGTTTTGCACCTTCGATGTCATCTGGAAACAGCGTCCACACTTGCACTCGTTTTTGCATATCCTTCATCACGTTCTTTTGGGAATCGGTGATCTTTTGTTCGCGAATCTTGGCACGAATTTCATCCTGCACTTCGCTCAGCGGATTGAACCCCGCCTCTTTGCGATCAAGCACACGCAGGATATGAAATCCTGTTTCGTCCTCGATAATCTCGCTCATCGCATTGAGCGGCAGAGAAAAAATTTGTTGGTCCAGCTGATCCGAGGCAAGCGATCCTTTGGCGGTCCAGTCGTGAAGGCCTCCGGAACTGGCGAATGGCTCTTGGCTTTTGGCTCGAGCGACTGCTTGAAGATTGCCACCAAAGTAGGCTTCACGCCCCATGTCCGAGATTGCCTTCATCGCTTCTTCGCGCGAAGCAAAGTTGCGGAACAGTACGGTCAATTGTTCCCATGTCGCTTCGGCCGGGTGACGGTAATCGTCTAGATGTTCGTTGTAGTATTGATTGATGTCGGCAATCGAAACGGTTGGGTCCTTTTCGACTTTGCTGCGGATATAGAGGTGACCGAGCATGGCGTCGGTAAAGTCGCGTTGGCGGGACGCCAGCGAACTGCCCTTCTCGCGAAGCATTGAATCGAGCTCGGCGATGTCCGTGACCTTGTACTGTTTTTTCAGTTGCGGCAATTCCGATTCAAAGAACATTTGCCTCGCCCGGGCGGCCAAGGTGGCATCGGCTTCAGCACGTTTGTCGGCGGATTGCGTGCCCACTTGATCGAGTAGAAAACTCTCTCGCATCATCTTGTTCTGAATCGCTTGCGTCAGCATGCCTCGGGTCAGATTGATGCGGGCGTATTGTAGCTGTTCTTCGGGAACCTGTTGTTTGGCTTTCGCCAGCACCTCGTTAATACGGGCGTCGACTTTCGGGGCGACTTCGCCGTAATAAATCGGGCTTTGCCCGACCACCGCGATGATGGCCGCGGGATCATCGGGCAGCACAACGTTCTGGGCCGCCTCGACTTCGTCCCGCGTGGGGATTTGTGCATGACAATTGGACCAACCGCAGGTCAATGCGATCAGCACCACGAAGGCGTCGACGAGCCGATAGGGGGCGAGCGGTTGCATTCCTTGCTCTACGCTGAAATAAGTGTGGGGGCCAGACAATCCTATGGCTTGTAGCCCAGCGATCGAATTCAGTGCAAGGTCAGAATCGATTGTGCCCGAAAAGAAAATGCGTTCTCACTGCGGCCGCGCTAAACCAAGTCGCCGGGGATTCGCTCGCCACGGTCATGCACTTGGGGCATTGGATGGTTGATTTCGCCAGGACGCAGATGAGTTTTTTCGGTCAATACCCGCATGCTTTGGGCATGGAAAAGTTGGGGAATGGTCGTTTCACCGCGACGCAGTCGGTACAAGATACAGCCTTTGCGGCGGACGAAATACATTCCAAATACCTCGGCAACGAACAATTCTCGCTCCATTCCCACGCCGACGGTTTCCACCGAATCCCCGATGTCGATGCCGTCGGATTCGACCGCCAACCACAAACAAGGGCGAAGCCGAAAGTGGACCGTGCCGTATTGATAGTGGTAGTAGGTCCCGTCAAAACGGTCTCGGCGAAAGACGCGTTCGCTGGGAATGCGACGGGTGACAATCGCCACATCATTGGGGTGAATGAAATCTTCCCCATTTTCAGGCCAACGCGGAAAACAGCCGTAAACAGGTGTATTAGGCTCGAGCATAATCAATCCGAATTTGGGGGCACTGGATCCAAACCGATTGTAGGACGACATCCATCTTCGTCCAACTGCTTTTGCTAGCGGCGTCTTTTACGACAGTTGCGATGGAGACGAATGAGAGGCGATGGTTCGTACCCACCTCTTCACTTGTTGTTTGAACGGCATGTGGCGGGCTAATTGATGTGTTTGATGCTGAAGCCGATGCCATGCGTGATACGGGGCCGAACCCGAAGTGACCCCGTACAACACACTGCTCTGCGTGTCGGTTTGTTTGCGTTTGTATGTCGGTTCGCCGTATCCCATGTCGATCGTGCGAATGCCGTGTTGGGTCGCGTTCTGTACGATGTGTTTGAACAATGCGGTGCCCGGCGAGTAGACGGCAAAGCGAGGGTCATACACAGGGATCCAGTAATGCAGCAGCCCGTCTTCGCGAATTCCATAATGCGCCGCGACCAAGTGCTCGCCTGCTCGCAAGACTGACAGCATCCCGTAGGCCCCCGAGCGTGGTTTTTCAAACAGTTGATGCAGCATCGTGTGTGGCCAACGAGGGGCGAACACATCGAGTGGCTTGGTGCGGAGATACTGCTCTCGTTTCATTGCGATCGTGCGGTCGAGCAAATCGGCGTCGCGGCAATCAAGTTCGAGCGAGATTTCACCCAGTTCACGGGCCATCTTTCGCGTTTTCTGATGTTGTTTTTTCAAAGTCGTGTGGACTTGTTCCAATCGGCACATTGCAGCCGACGAATCATCGCCCAACTGTAACGAGAAAGCGTCGATCGTTTCAAAACAATCGTGCTCTGCCAGCCCTTCGGCGGGGCCGACCATCGAGTGAAAATGAAACGCCTTCAAATTCAGTTCTTTCAATAACCACCGCCAATCGATCGGTGGAGTATTAGCAGAAATAATATTGTGGGCGTCGTTGAAGCAACGACCCACTGGCCACGCAATGCGGTTAATTCGGTGAAACGGCCACAAGCCAACCAATTCTCCGCCGCGACGGATCCGGGCGATTTCCACATCACCGCCACGGGCTGTATCCACAGCTTCGATGAACGAGGGCGAGAAAAAAGGGCTGGCGTAATCCGGCCGTATTCGACGCAGACGCTCCCAACCTTGAAAATCCGCTTGGTTCAAATGAGAAAAAGGGACGCAATCGACAAGAAGTTCGGCGGAGGGAGCGGTGGCAGAGGGAGAGCGCATCAAAGCAGAGGTTGCATCGGTTGCAAGCGAAGGAGATTCACGCAGTAATGGGGCTTGGGAAAGCAATGGGGACCTTAGCAGTGCGGCTGCGTTCGTGTCAGCGGCGGCGTTGGCGGTAGAGGAGTCAGTAGATGGCGACACAACAATGGTTTGATATACGGCGGCGCAACTGCGACGCTCACGACAAGATTTTGCGACAGGAAAGAAGGCGTTTTCAGGAAAACGCGACCGCTGCAAGAGATCCAGTCTAATCGCCGGGTTACCGACGTCAATCATTCGCTGACCCCTAGTCCCCACCCTCCCAGCGTTCTGCCCCCCCGGTTGCAGCGAGTGAAACGTTCGACATCGACCGGCCGGGCCCCGCGCCGCAGTTCGAGGGTGACGAAACCGGAACCAACGCCAAAACAAGGGCGTTGTGGAGGATTTCGTGGCGAAACTCGTCAACGTCTTGTTGATTTAATCGATCTTCGAAAATTGATGTTAGCCGTTTGGGCGCTAGCTCCGGTTCTGTGGTGACGAAACCGGGGCTAGCGCCCAAGCGGCTAACTAAATCAACAAGCCGTCAAGAGTTTCGGGGGGCATGCATCCGTGGAACGAAAGTCTTGACGACATCCGCTACTACGCCAATCTGTCTACGCGGCGTCGTTGAACAACTGGCCGCCGCCGCGTTCTCGTTCTTCTCCTGCACCGGATCGGCGGTAGGTGCGGGGAGTATCCATGCCGGCCAACAACCGCAGGATCTCCTGTGAATGACTAGACAAGTGGTATTGGCATACAAACAACGACACGGCGGCTTGGTGGGTCGTGGCGATGATGTGAGCGACTGATTGGCTGTGATCCGCAAGATCGAACTCGCCCGCGGTTCGCAGTTTTTCGATCAGCGTTGTGCCTGACGTAGGTGCTTCCGCGTCCGAGAGCAGTTGTTCTCGCTTTTCGACCATGCTCTCGAGACGTCCGACGGCGTCGAGCAAGGCCAAACCGGTTTCTGCGACGTCGCTCGCGACAGCCGCCTTGGTTTGAATCCGAGAATTGGCCACCAACTGTTGTACGGTGGTTGCCACGATTTCCAATTCGTCGACGTAGTCCGCAAC
>NZ_ANOG01001012.1 GCF_000346295.1 Rhodopirellula maiorica SM1
GGCCCGTAGTTACCACACCGGCGGCGTCAACGTGTTGATGGCCGATGGCGGTGTTCGCTTTGTCACCGACTCGGTGGACAACCTAGAGATTTGGCGACCGATGAGCACCGCTCAGAATAGCGAAGTCATCACCGAGCCATAACGAACTCAACAAAATAGATATACCTTAAGGATCAAAACGTAATGAAATCAAAAAGTTTGTTTATTGTCGCGCTGTTGTTATCCGTTTCGACTTGGCTGGGCTGTGGTTCCTCGGGTGTGGTCAAACCGACCGACGAACAGAATGCGTTTGCCAGCGTCGAAGGCTTAGGTGACTTGGCTGGCGATGATGAAATGTTTGCCAGTGCCTTTGTTGCCGGAGCGGCACCAGAGAATCGCAAAGACTATGGCGAGCGAGGTTACCAAGTTAACGGAGAGCCGTCGTTTGATGGTGATACGGTTACCGTCCCGGTGAAAATCTTTGGCGGCGTTCACGCGACCTCTTCCGGCGATGGCCGTGGCGGTAAAGCCAGTTCGGTCGCAGAAACCGAACAGGTATGGACGCTGCAGCGGACCGATGGTCAGTGGAAGATCAAAGACGCGCCGCTGGGCTAAAGAGCGATCCGCAGCATTACGGCGGATAAATGGCGGGCCAGGTGGATTGACCGGCCCAGTAATCACATAACCTGCTGGAGAATACGGCGATCAACCACGTTTCCCATTCGTCGAATCGAGGTTCCACGAATTACCTTCGTGTACGCACCTTGCTGGGATGGGGCGCATTGGGGTTTGCCGTGATCGCCGCAGGTATGTTGTGGGCGGTGTTTGATTCGTTTCAAACCCCCGAGGTGACAACGGATATGGTGTCGACGACCGATCCGTCGATGCAAAACGCCTCCGATGTCTCACGACGTTTTGCTGATAATTTGCCTGCTCGGGTTCAGCAGGCGGTTTCAGGATGGAACCAGTTGATTTCAGCAAACTTTGCCGGCGATCAGGCGTGTGCCGAATGTCATGAGAAAGAATACCAAGCTCATCTTCGCTCGGGACACTCTCGCACGTTGACTCGGATTCATGATTCGCCGCTGGCGAGCAAACTTGCCGAGATGCGGCATTATCAAGATCCACGCCGTGAGCAGGTTTTCGAGTTTTCGCAACGCGAAGATCAATTCTTTGTCAGCGATACGGCCAATGCTACTGGCGTGGCGGTTCCCGTGACTTGGTTACTCGGTTCGGGAATCCATGCACAGACGCCGATTGCGGTCGATGAGGCGACTCAAAGTGGGGTCGAGCTGCGGTGGTCGTATTATGGATCGCGTGATCAAGTTGGCATGACACCGGACCATGAACGTTTTGACGACTTCGCCCAAGGGACGATCGAATGTTTTGGGCGACCGATGGACACTGCCGATATCCGCGCGTGTTTGGGGTGTCACAGCACGCTGACGCCACCGCCGTCGTTACCGATTAATGAATTCGTTAGTGGTCGCTAACGTGGGTTGTGAGCGTTGCCATGGTCCACGGAAAAAACAATGTCCAGCTTGCTCATCTTGGACACGCTGAGGATGCCAAGCCGATGCTGCAATACGAAACTGCCGAGGCCTATATGGATGCTTGCAGCACATGCCATCGCGATGAAGCTTCGGTCAAACCCGATGCAACGCCCAACGAATTGGTACGTTTTCAGCCCTATGGCATCAAACGCAGTCGCTGCTATCTCGAGACTCCTGGCCACATGACCTGTTCGACTTGCCATGACCCACACGATACCGTGTCGCACGATCGGGCTGTGTCGATCGATCAGTGCAAACAGTGTCACGGCGACACCGCGTCCAGCGAGTGCTCTCGTCAGCCCTTAGGCGATTGCATCGATTGCCACATGCCGGCGATCAAGTGGACCGCGGGAATCACGTTTCACGATCACTGGATTCGCGTCCCTGATAGTGGATCGCCGAGGATGCATCATTCACAGCGAACGGCGAGAGCGACGGATGGTGCGAAGGGGGACGATTGAATGGTGTCTGGGGTAGCAGAAAAATTTGAGAGTACGAGTACGAGTACGAGTACGAGCACAAGCACGAGTACGAGTACGAGCACAAGCACGGGTACGGAAGAACTGACACAGGGAGAAAAATCGAATGTCAAAGCGATGTCGGTGTGCGAAACGGATTTGTCAGCGGGTGCAGCGTCATTGCCGCATCCAAGCCGAAGCGGGTTTTTGTTCTCGCCGGCGATCGATTTGTTCTTTATCGCAAATGCGTTTTGGCCGCTGTTATTATTAGTGGATCGTTTGGGTGGGATTGCAACGCATCAGAGTTTGCTGTTTTGGCAGATCTATTTTGTGACCGCTCCACATCGCTGGATCACGTTGATTTTAGTCACAGTCGATCACCACAAGGGCATTGATCGTCGACGGCAATTTTTGGCTTTTGGCACCGCGATTTTGATCGCATGTCTTTGTTTAAAAATGGGCACCGGATCGCTGCTGTGTCTGGGGGTGATCGATTATATCTGGAACGCTTGGCATTTTGCGTCGCAGCACCATGGTGTGTTTCGCATTTATCAACGTAAAAGCAAGTCGACGAATTCCTCTGGGACATCCGGACCAACTCGGTTCGCTACGACCAAGCCCTTAGCCGCCACGCTCGAAAAAGCGGTGTTTCGCTGCTTCATGCTCTATGTGATCGCTCGTGTCGCCGGTTGGGGATGGAGCGAAGGTCCCTTTGATGGATTCCAGTGGGTTTCGTCGCTGGATTGGGGTGTGTTGGTAGTTCCCGTGGCGTTTGCCGGTCGCCAGTGTTTCCAGTACGCCGTCGCCCGCACTGTGTCGTTGGCTAGCGTGGCGTATTTAACCAGCGTGATGACGTTGTTTGCGTCGCTATTGCTGGCTTCGCATTTTGAAAACAACCAATGGGTGGTTCAGTTGGCATTGGCCTCGGCGATTTTCCATTCCTTGGAATACATGTCGATTGTAACGTGGTCGATGAGCGGTTCGCGGGGATCAAGTCAGGCCAACGCCTTGGCTCGACTTTCCAAAATGTGGTTGTTGTTCCTGGTCATTTTTGTGGTCGTCATTGGGCTGGGCAACTACCTGCTTTCGCGTGGCTATTTCGAGTTGTGGGTGTTCGTCAACATTGTCGTCGCATTTTGGCATTACTGTTTTGACGGCATGATCTGGAAGTCGCGTAAACCGTCGTCCGCTTCAAAACCATCACCGGCGATCGCATCATGAATCCTCCACCGTTTAAGTTTCGCCTGGTCTGGATCGTCCATTTGTCTATGGCAATCATTGCCGTGGCGGTGTCCAGCGTGCTGCTTTCCGATGCCAGCGGAGTGGTGCACGTATTTGGGCGATGGGATGTGGTCGCATGTGCCTTTTTAGCGGCTCTGCCATTGGCGTTGATCGCGGTGCAGCCGTTTTGCCAATTCGCTCGTTGGCAGCAACTCATCAGCTCGCTTGGGTGCGTTATCGTCGCAGCAGCAATCACCACGTTTGCCGCATCGATCACTCAGCTTCCCGAGCAGAGTGTGATCACGTTGACGGTGTGTCGCAGCGTGATCGCGATCGCGGCGATGATGGCCGTGGCGTTTTTGGGGGCGGTCATGGTGCCGTCGCCACGCTTGCCTGTGTTCGCCGAGAACGCGTGGTTGTCGCTCGCGATGCTCGTCGCGTTGGCGATACTGATTCCCGCGGCGTATGCGGACTCGGTGGCGGATGGGATTCGCATCGATCTGGAGCGATCGATTGAAACTCGCCGGTTTGCCTTGGCAAATCAGCAAGCTGAACAATTTGCTCAACTGAATCCTAGCGGCATGGTTCATCAGAAATCGGTGCGAAAGGTGCAGCTGGAACTTGAGGACGTCGTAGCGAAACTGGAGACGGAAGCCCGTCGGCCAGTCTCTGCCGAGGCCCCCGTTCCCGTCTTGGGGCAACGTGTCACGGTGCTGATGCACTTGGACCGCAATGAGGAAGCGTTGCAGCTACTTGAACCGTTGACACGTGGCGATCGTTTTCAGCCCATTAGCCTTGATTACAAAGGACTGTGCTTTCAGCGATTGAATCAGATGTCAGAAAGCTTGGACGCCTACCAGCAGGCGGTGGCGTACTGGGAATCACAACCCGCCAGCGACACCAGACGATCGAGTCTGGCCAGTGCATGGAAGGGGATCGGGTTTGCCGCCAGACGACTCGACCAACGAACTTTAGAAGAGCAGGCATATCGCAAGCTGGTGGAAGTCGCTCCGACCGCCGCGAATCACTTGTTATTGGCGCAATGTTACCGCGAACATCAAAAAACGCATTTGGCGGCAGAGCAATCGACGAAGGCGATGCAATTGGATCCTACGATGCAGTCGCAATCCGAATCGATTTTGTCATCAATGTCGATGGACCATTTTGGTTGCCTGCAAGTCCCGCGTCGCTAGACCGCAGATTGTCCTTGATCGCTCCGCGATCATGACAGCGTGATGCCCCAACACTCAATGTCTTCTCAAAGTCCGGTCATTTT
>NZ_ANOG01001013.1 GCF_000346295.1 Rhodopirellula maiorica SM1
CGATTGGCCCTTCGATTTTCATGGTCGGTATGTTTGTGATGGGTGCACGAGCCTATTTGGACATGCGAACGATTCCTGAAGGTGCCAACGAGATCGGAGTGCAATCGTCCAAGTGGAGTTGGTCGATGGATTACGGCCGCGGTACCTACCACCCTGAATTGCACTTGCTGGTTAACGAGCCAGTCAAATTGACGATGCAGAGCAGCGACGTCATTCACAGCTTGTACATCCCGGCGTTCCGCGCCAAGAAAGACGTGGTTCCCGGTCGCTACAACTACATGTGGTTCCACCCCACCAAGGTGACCGAGAAGGTCAGCGACAAAGAACTCGCCGAGGCAACCAAGTGGACCGAAGAGAGTGCCACAGCCTGGGATTACGACAAGTGGCAGTTCACCCCCGATGGCTACCGCTTCTACGACCTGTACTGTGCAGAGTACTGCGGCCAAGACCATTCGCAAATGCAAACCGTTGTCGTGGTTCACGAAACGCGTGAAGACCTTGACGCTTGGATCAAAAAATACAGCAGCCGTGGCAGCGACACGCTCGAAGCGTACGGCGAGAAATTGTATGCCCGTCGCGGTTGCATCGGTTGCCACACCGTCGATGGAACAAGCGGAACCGGCCCAACCTACAAAGACGCGTTTGGCACGCCTCGCAAATTGGCCAATGGCGAGACGGTCGTGATGGACGAAAATTATGTTCGCGAGTCGATTCTGGTACCAAAAGCGAAGGTCGTTGCCGGATTCCAACCGGTAATGCCTAGTTACAAAGGGCAACTGAGCGACGACGACCTTGATTCGTTGGTGGCCTACATCAAGACGTTGTCGGCCAATGCCGAGGTAGCATCCGACGCCTCGGCCGAGGAAGCGACGGAAGACGAAACAGAGTAAGCGGGGTGAACGGGATGTTCGTTTTCAGTCGTCTGTTTCACAGATCGAGAAAAAACGTCCTTGAGCCCCACCGCGGCAGCCTTCAGAATGAAGCTGTGACAACCAACCATTTGAAATAACGACCGACGTTTGTCGGCTCAACGATAGAAGATTGACGCATTTCCTGCGTTCGACGAGGTATTTGAGATGTCTACTGGAACCGTTCGCGACCCTGGGTTTCCCACCGAGCGAGAAAACTATCTGACGAATTCCAAAGGGATTCTGAGTTGGATGTTCACGCTGGACCACAAACGAATTGGCGTGATGTACCTGATCGGGGTCACGGTCTCGTTCGCGTTGGGTGGTCTGCTGGCGTTGGCGATTCGCTTGCATTTGATGGATCCCGAAGGCTGGATGTTCCAAGGTGCGAACGCCAATAACATTTACAACCAAGTGTTCACGCTGCATGGCGCGATCATGGTGTTCTTGTTCATCATCCCAAGTATCCCGGCGGCACTCGGTAACTTTCTGGTTCCGGTGATGCTGGGGGCCAAGGACGTGGCCTTTCCGAGGTTGAACTTAAGTAGTTTCTACCTATGGGTTTTCGGTGCCATCTTCTTCGTCATGGCTCTGTTTTCGAGCGGGCTCGATACAGGTTGGACGTTCTACACGCCTTACAGTACGACGACGGACACCTCGGTCATCATGGCCACCATGGGGGCATTCATTCTCGGGTTTAGTTCGATCTTTACCGGTTTGAACTTCATCGTCACGATTAACACGATGCGTCCGCCGGGGATGACATGGTTCCGCATGCCGTTGTTCCTGTGGGCAACCTACGCGACCAGCATTATCCAAGTTTTGGCGACACCTGTTCTCGGTATCACATTGCTACTGCTGATCGCCGAACGAACAATGCAGATCGGGATTTTCAATCCTGAATTTAATGGCGACCCGGTGACCTACCAGCACTTTTTCTGGTTCTACAGTCACCCCGCCGTATACATCATGATTTTGCCTGCTTTCGGTATCATCAGCGAAATCATCAGTGTGCACAGCCACAAACATATCTTCGGTTATCGCTTTATTGCCTACTCGTCCATCGCGATCGCATTACTGGGCTTCCTGGTTTGGGGACACCACATGTTCACCGCCGGAATGAGCTCGCTGACGACGATCGTGTTCAGTGCGTTGACCTTTACGGTTTCGATCCCATCGGCGATCAAGGTGTTTAACTGGTTGGCGACGATGTACAAAGGGTCGATTAGTTTGACCAGCCCGATGTGCTACGGCATCTCGTTCATCTTCTTGTTCACGATTGGTGGTTTGACCGGGTTGCACCTGGGAACCTTGGCGACCGACCAACACTTGCACGACACCTATTTTGTGGTCGCTCACTTTCACTATGTGATGGTGGGTGGAACGTTGGTTGCGTTTCTCGGTGGTGTGTTCCATTGGTGGCCGAAGTTGTTTGGCAAACTGTACAACGAGACCGGTGGCCGGATTTCGGCCGTGCTTGTCTTCCTCGGATTCAACCTGACCTTCTTGCCCCAATTCGTGCTTGGTAGCCGTGGGATGCCACGACGTTACGCCACGTACGATCCTGAGTTTGCTTTCCTGCACCAAATGAGCACCTATGGTGCGTTGCTGCTGGGCTTTGGCATCTTGGTTGCGTTC
>NZ_ANOG01001014.1 GCF_000346295.1 Rhodopirellula maiorica SM1
TCATGGAAATCGAAGTTGCTCGGCACTTCGACGTAATGATTGGTTTCATGAATCGCTTGAGCGAGTGCGAACATTTTTTCGTCTGCCTCACCCCCGTAATCTGCAAAACTCATTTCGGCTTCGATCGCGTGCGAAAGATCATGGGGAAGCGAGCTGAGTTGTCCCGATGGCAGGTGAAGAAATACGTCCCACGCGGATGGTGTCATCGCGATCTGGTCCATCGCATCGCCAAGTCGCACGGTTGCTTTATCGGCCACCGGGAAAACAGGTTTTGACGTTGTCTTTGTCTCTGCCGAGCCGCTGAATGAGAGGACCGGAGGGGGCGGATCACAGCAGACGTCTTCGGGAACCAGTTCCGGCTGATCACCAAATCGCCAACTTTCAGGGCGATGTCCTGTCAGTCGCTCGAGCAGGTTGCACCAAGCTTCGCGGGCATCCGCGACAGTGGCATTGGGCGCGGTGTCAATGAAATAGTCGTTGTTAATTCCCATCACTTGTTTAAGTGATTCTCCCTGTTCAGGCGGCAAGTCCAACGCAAGCTCGTCCAGGGCCCAGTCTTCGTCAGGCAGCACGCGGTTGCGAAGCACCTCCACCGCCACTTGCCATGTTTCGACGTCGATGCAATCGGCTTCGACAAATCGTTCGAGTGGTTCTTCGCCATCAAATTCCACGTCATCGATTATCTCATACAACGCTTCGATGGTCTCACTGCGTTTTTTCGAAGGATCACCACTGGAGAAATCGGGGTTGTCATCGATTTCAATTTCAATTTGAACAAGCACGTGGCGAAAGATCGTCGCAATGGTCGCGTCGAGCAAAGCGGTGCGGCGTGGGGCGGCGACCTTGGGATCCAGCAGGTAGGAAGTCACGCGATCGACCATCACGACTTGCTGTTCGGGCGTCATGCGGTCGAACAGTTCCACGTCTCTGGGAAACGGAGGATACTTGCTCTCGGCACTGGGAATTGCGTTGCGTACTTCACCGATCAGCGACCATGCCGCACTGGCAATCAAGCGGGCTTCGGCATTTCGTAAAACGCGACAACCTAGGCTGGAGTTCCACATCGGATTGAGTGTCCTTTTTCAAAGGTTGTTGCGGTATTAGACGAGACTATAGCACCCCTTTGGTGCTTGGGATCGCGTCGCTTCGAGGGTCGCTTTCGGCTGCCATGCGGATCGCGCGTGCGGTCGCTTTGAAAACGCACTCGGCGATGTGGTGCGAGTTGCGGCCGTGATGCAACACGACATGCAGGTTGCTGTGCGAATTCGCCGCGAATGATTGCCAGAAATGTTCGACCAATTCGCTGTCGAACGTGCCGATCTTTGCCGCAGCAATCGGTGCGTGGTATTCAAACGCGTAGCGGCCACCGAGGTCCACCGCAGCGGTCACCAAGCATTCGTCCATCGGCAACGTGAAGTGCCCGTAGCGTCGAATGCCCGCTCGGTTTCCCAACGCTTCATGCATCGCTTGGCCCAGTGCGATGCCGATGTCTTCGGCGGTGTGATGGTCATCGACATGAAGATCGCCTTTTGCCTTGACGTCCAAGTCGATCAACGCGTGTTTCGCCAATAGATCGAGCATGTGATCAAGAAAGCCGATGCCCGATGCGCGAGTGCCGCCGCCATCACCGTCCAGGTTCAGCGTCAATTGAATATCGGTTTCGCCCGTTTTCCGAGCGATCGTTGCGGTGCGTGTCATGCGTTCTTCTTCAAGTAGTTTTCCAGCAACATCAAGCAGACGTCAATTTGTTCATCGGTGCCGACCGAGATGCGAAGTCCATCGCCCCACTCGGGGAATTTCATGAATCGCACCAGGATTTGATTCTTCTTCAAAAATTCGTACATCCCTTGGTGATCACCACTGGGGTGTTGGCACCAAACGAAGTTCGCTTGCGATGGCGTGACATTGAACCCGAATGATGTCAGGCGATCGGCAAGTCGCGATCGAGTTGCGTTCATCTTAGCGACCACATCGGCCAACCAGTCTTGGCAACCCATCGCGGCGGTGGCTGCAGCGATCGAAATCATGTCACAGTTGTAGCTGTCTTTGATTTTCGCAAGCTCGGCGAT
>NZ_ANOG01001015.1 GCF_000346295.1 Rhodopirellula maiorica SM1
AAGTAACGCGAGATATGGAGTTCGCGGAGTTGGTCCGAGCGATCGGGCAGATTCGCCGAGGACAACATGATCAGCCGAGCGGTATCGTGAGGGAACTGCTGGCGATACAGACGAGCCAACTCGAAACCGTCCATCTCAGGCATCATGCAGTCGAGCACAATCAGCTGAAACGGTTGCTTAGCAGAATTGGCATCGCGCACTCGCTGTAACGCATTCTTGCCGCCGTCGACCAGCGTCGGCTTGAACCCCCAGACCACAAAAATCTCTTCTAAAATTCGACGATTCACCGGATTGTCATCGACGATCAACACCCGTGTCCCCGCCAATTGTCGCAGCTGCCGATCGGGCGACGCTTGCGTGGCGGCAACCGGGAAGGGGGTTGCAAACCAGAACGTCGTGCCTTTGCCGACTTCGCTTTCGACCTCTAACTTGCCTTTCATCAAATCGATCAACTGCCGTGAAATGGCAAGCCCGAGACCGGTCCCACCAAACCGACGCGTGGTCGACGAGTCGGCTTGCGTAAATGCTTCGAGCACCGATTGGATCTTGTCCTCAGGGATTCCAATGCCGGTGTCGGATACTTGAAAGCGGAGCCAAAGCGTTTGTTGATCGGCGGCTTCACCCCGCTTCGTTGGTCGCTTAGGTGTCGGATCGGTTTCGTGAACCGCCGGCATCGGCTCGGTCGTGTTGACGTCGACAAGAACATGCCCCGTCTCGGTAAACTTGATCGCATTTCCGATTAAATTCACCAGCACTTGCCGCAACCGTCCGGGGTCACCCATCAAACGACTCGGCACATCAGGAGCGATGCGACAAAGCAGCTCGAGATTCTTTTCGGAAGCTTTTACCGACAGCGTCTGGCCCGCTTTTTCAATCACGTCACGTGTAGAAAAAGGGATCGACTCGAGCTCAAGCCGATTGGCTTCGATCTTGGAAAAGTCGAGAATTTCGTTCAACAATCGCAGTAACGAGTCGGCAGAATCGCGAACCAGCGTATTGTAATCACGTTGTTCGGGCGTCAGATCGGATTGGGCTAACAGCTCGGACATCCCGATGATTGCATTCATCGGCGTGCGGATCTCGTGGCTCATATTGGCCAAAAAATTGCTCTTGGCCTCATTCGCTTTGGTGGCGACGTCCCGCGCCTCGCGAAGCTGTTGTTGAGACTTGGTCAATTCGGTGATATCGCGGCTGATCCCGAAGGTGCCGATAATTTTTCCCGACTCATCACGAAACGGCATTTTGGTCGACAGGCACCACGTGTCGTCACGGTCGGCCCACGTTTCACGCTCGATGCGATCCACCAGGGCTTCACCGCTTTGCATCACCCGCAATTCGTCTTTGCGAGCCAACAGCGCATGTTCGGATGTAAAGATGTCCGAGTCATTTTTGCCGACGACGTCACTTGCGTTTTCCATCGCAAACTTCTTCGCCATCGCATTGCTGATTCTTAGAAAGCGACTCTCGGTGTCTTTGAAATAGATCGAATCGGGGATGTTATCCAACAGCGTCTTCAGCAGGCTCTGTTCATGTCGCAACTCTTTTTCGGCAACGATCCGCTCGGTCACATCCCAGAACATCACCTGAATGCCGATCACCTTTTCTTGGCTGTCCTTGATCGGACACTTCATCCGCTCGATCCAGCGAGGGCTGCCATCGGTGGAAATCGTTTCTTCGATGCTATGCATCGCCTCGCCACTTCGCATCACGACCTGGTCGTCGGCAACGTAGCTGGCTGCAAGATGGACAGGAAACAGGTCGAAGTCGTCTTTGTTCAGGATGGAGGCGAGCGATTGACCTCGTACTTCGAGATACTTTTTGTTGGCAAACAGCCGCCGTCCTTCGGTATCTTTGATCAGCAAACTGACCGGCAGCGCATCGGCGAGCGCCTGGTACGTCGAGCGTGCATCTGCAAACACGCGTTCAAGGTATCCGCTGTCCTGAGCCATAAACCGCCATCCACTCCCATCACTGCTCGAATTGCAATCAAGCAATCTTTACTATGATGGAATAAAATCGTCATCCAATGTTAAGGATTGTGCGAACTTTGCTAACAATTCGGCAACATGGTCGATATCGGACAACGAAACGACCTCCACCGCTGAGTGCATGTATCGATTTGGAATCGAGACGAGCCCGGTCGCCACCCCTCCGCCGTGGGTTTGCAGCACATTCGCGTCGTTGGGTGTCGCTCGGCCAATGGCGGCGAGCTGGTAGGGGATTGAGTTTTTTTCCGCCAACTGAATCAACCGGTCTGCCACTTTGGCATTGATATTCGGACCGCGGAAAATCACCGGGCCACGGCCGAGGCGGATATCGCCTTGCTGTTGTTTTTCGATCGTGGGGCAATCCGATGCATGAGTCACGTCCACCGCGATGGCGACATCCGGATTGATACTGCCCGCTGCCGTCTTGGCTCCGCGAAGCCCTATTTCTTCCTGAACGGTCGAGACACTATGCAGGTGACAGCGAAGCGAGTCGACCGAGGTCGATGCGCGACGCAGCGCTTCCATGACGGTCCACATCCCGGTTTTGTTGTCCATCCCGGGCCCGCTGACCAGATCACCCAGCAGCGGTCGGTAGCTGAGATCCAAAGTTACCGGGTCGCCGATGCGAACCAATTGCCTTGCTTCGGCCTCGTCTTTGGCACCAATATCGAGCCACATTTCCTTGAGCTGAACGACCTGCTTTCGCTCTTGATCGTTGAGCAAGTGAATGGGTTTGCGGCTGATCACTGCAGGTACGGGGCCGCCGGCGGTCCAAATCGTCATCGATTGGCCAATCAATTGCTGTGGGTCCCAGCCACCAATCGTTTGGGCGTAGAGGAATCCTAATTCATCGATATGCGAGATCAGCATCCCAATTTGGTCGCAGTGACCGGCATACATCAACCGCGGCCCCGACAAATCACCAACGCTGGCGATCAAGTTTCCGTGCACATCCGAACGGACGTTGTCGGCGAAGGGGCGGATGTAGTCGCGAATCAGCGACTGGATCGGCTCTTCAAACCCCGACGGGCTGGGGGTTTCGATCGCGGACCGAAAGAAGGCGTGCTCAGCGTCTTGCATTGAAAAGGTTTCCGTGGATGTCGGTGAATGCTATCGAGCGATAGAGAAAGCGAATGAGGCCGAAGTGCGATTTTTTAGGGGGCATTCAAATCGATTTCGTGGGCAAAGTTTAGCGGAACCGCAAAGCGAGCGGGTAGACTAGAGTAAAAGAGGAAACAGAAGCAGCTCTTGCGAACGTGATGTCGCATCAAAAAACTTGAGGGAAGTTCGCCACGAAACAACGTTTTCTTCGATCTTTTCCCTTGTTTTGGCAGCTCCGAAGGGTCAGTTCGATAACGCAATTCCCAAAAAACGATTGAGCCTAAAAATTTTTTTATGGTTAATTCGAACGGGACAGCAAGTGACTTGGCACGTCTTCAGTGCGTCGAAAGCGTGAGAAACGCAAGAGTTTTTGCAGAACATCCCTGGTGGGCGTTGTGGTCGTCAAAACGCTCTTGACAGGCGAAACCGTTGATACTGCTTTTTCGAGATCAAACGCACTAAAGAGTTGACCCTGAATTACTCGACATTAACTCTCGGATCGAGGTGTCTTTTCTTGACGCGTCGAACACTGCGATTTTTTTGATTCTTCAAAAGCATTGCAGCGATTCTTCGTGAAGAGCAACCAAGACATTAGCCTCGATCTACCCAGGGGGGAATCTGGGAAACGCGATCACCAAAACCATGTTGCATCCGTGTGCTTGGATTGGAGATCCGCGAGTACGAACGACCATTATGGCTTAGGTTTGCAATCCACAGCGAACAAACATCCTTGTTACTTCGGCAAGGGGGTTCGGTGCGTTGGGGGTCCAATCCGGCGATAACGGTTTGTCACGACGGCTCGCAGCTTCTATCCCCTGAAAAACGATCTCATGTGAATGGGTTCGCCTAATTTTTAATAAACAAACCGCGAGGAATCCCGCTCGGTTAGCGTCGCAGGATGCGAGCCGGCTGGCCCGACCCAGCGTTAATCATGACTGTAACTTTGTCTTCGTAACCCACTACGAAAACAAGACAACCGACTCAGGACCGGTTGAACAGGAAATGAAGGACGAACAAGGCCGCTAGATCAATGGTTACCGACGCACCATTGGTCGAGGGAAAATTAAACGAGGCGTTATGGAGTACCTAGTATGAAGGTCTTCACAACTGGACAGGTCGCCAAGATCTGTAAAGTAGCACCCCGAACTGTATCTAAATGGTTCGATTCGGGACGATTAAAAGGTTATCGCATTCCAGGATCTCAGGACCGACGCATTCCGCGTGAGTACCTGATCAAGTTCTTGAAGGAACACGGTATGCCCCTGGGTGACTTGGAAGACGAAGCGATGGCAAAATGCCTGATCGTCGCCCAAGACCAGGTGCTGATCGAGAACCTCAAGCGTGAACTTCCACCCGAAAAAGCATTCAAAGTGGCTGTGGCCGCGAGCGGTTTCGAAGCGGGAATTCAAGCGGAAAGCTTCAATCCAGACTGTATCATCGTCGACTTCTCGATCGGTAAGATCGAAGCGGTTCAGATTTGCCAAAATCTCCGCAAGAACATCGACTTCACCGATATCGTGCTGATTGCTCTGCTTCCCGATGATGGGCAACCGATGAGCTTCGACCGAAGCAGCATCAATGAGACGTTCAAGAAGCCATTCGACGCGCATCTGCTCGCCGAACGCCTGCGAACACTCGTCGGAAGCAAGAAAGAATTAGTCTAGTCAGCAAACAATGGCGGCTGAAGCAAGTCGGTTCGCCGCTGATAGATGATCCTGAATGCCTCGATCAAAGACGTCGCACACCATCCCGAGGTGTGCGACGTTTTTTTATTTTACCAGCTAAACTGGCGGCCTAGTCGCGATAAAATTTATCGCTTTGCAATCGGTCGGCCTTTACCATCGGTCTTCCCTTTCCATCGGTCTGACTGAGCCCTCGATTTTGACTCGCAACGGGACTGACTCTTGTCTCACTTTGACGACGCAGGCAACGCCCACATGGTCGACGTCTCGGCCAAACCCGTGACGGTGCGCGAAGCGATCGCGTCGGCCGAAATCATCATGGCAGCCGCTACCGCCGATGTGATCCGAGGATCCAAAGCCGCCAAAGGCGACGTGCTGGCCGTGGCTCGGCTCGCCGCGATCCAGGCGACCAAATTGACCTCGCAATTGATCCCGCTGTGCCATGCGATCCCGATCGAATCGGTCAGTGTCGATTTCGACTGGAAAGCAAACAGTGAATCAAGCTCTCACGCCGGAGAGCAGCAATCGATTCTGGTCTGCCATGTCCACGTGCGAACATCCGCAAAGACCGGGGTCGAGATGGAAGCGATGACGGCGGCTTCGATCGCCGCGTTGACGGTTTATGACATGGTCAAATCGATCGACCGCGGAATCGAGATCGGACCCGTCGTGTTGGAAGCAAAATCCGGCGGCAAATCGGGCGATTACCGTCGCCAATAAAGGCAGCCATTAGGGCGGAAACGCGGGGCCCGCATCTCCCCCAAAGGCGTCCAAATGGAGATTTCAAGGACGAAGCGTCCCAGCCATTGGTGGCAATCCCCTATCGCCAAAACGGCCTTTTGTTGCCAAGCTATGGCCGGAATTAACGTCGCGGCTAGATTTCGTTAAATTTCTAGCAAGCTAGCGGGGGGATTGTTGGTTGCTTCGCGTGCTTTATTGCGGTTCCATCGGAATGTGGTATGCCGCATTGGCTCGTCCATCCTGTTTCACTCAACGGTTTCGCCGAAATGGATTCGACCTCAACCTTTCACGCTGCTCAATCGACGACGGAAACTCATCGCGAATCTCGCCCTCGCGAATCCAAGGGGACCGAATCCAACGGGACCGCGACCTCGGGTGGCTTGGCCGACCATTTCGCCCAGTTGTATGGACCGATCGCCGCAGAGCTTCTGCGTGTCGAAAAACGGTTCCATCAAGAGCTCCAATCGCCCTACGAGTCACTCGTTCCGGTACTTCGCCACGGCACTCAGTTAGGCGGAAAACGGCTACGGCCGGCGATGTTACTATTGACCGCTTCGGCCGTCGGATCGATCCGCGAGGACCATCTGGTGCTGGGGGTCGTGATTGAGATGGTGCATACGGCCACGTTGATCCACGACGACGTCCTTGACGATGCGGATACCCGCCGGCATGTGCCCACGGTCAATGCCAAGTGGAACAACCACACCAGCATCTTGTTGGGCGACTATCTTTTTGCCCAAAGTTTCCGTTTGGCGGCGACGTTGCCATCGACCGAAGCATGTCGCTGGATCGGTGAAGCGGCACGGTTGGTGTGCGAAGGCGAAATGCGGCAAGTTTTGAAACGCGATGTTTTGGATATCGACGAAACGACCTACATCGAAATGATTCAGGGCAAGACCGCCGAACTTTGTCGAGTCGCCTGCCAATTGGGATCGCATTTCGCCGATGGCAGCCCCGAAGTCACCGCCTCGCTCGCCGAATACGGAGACTCGCTTGGCATCGCCTTTCAGATTGCCGACGACTACCTCGACTTGTGGGGCAGCGACGAGCGAGTCGGAAAGACGCTCGGCACCGATCTTCAGCAAGGCAAAATCACCTTGCCAATCATCCGCCTTTTGCAAACCGCCGACGAAGCGAGACGTAATCAGATTTTACAATTGCTGGCCGAACCAAGTCGTCGCCGTACCGAAACGATCATGCCTTGGTTGGACCAAAGCGATGCTCGCGAATACACCCGAGAAACCGCTTTGCAATACCAGCGCAAAGCGATTGCGGCGCTTGGCGTGTTGGCGGAATCACCCGCCAAAGCGTCACTGAAAGCGATTGCCGAATTCGCCGTCAATCGCCGGTTCTAAGGATACTCATTCGCTTTCGAGCGAGCCGCTTGCGTTTAAGTGTCGTCGACACTGAGTCGCGGCGTGGGGCTAGCCGCTCGGTTGAGGCGAGTAAAACGTTCGGTTTAGACCGGGCGGCCCTGCGCCCAATGCCATCTACCTTCTTAGTGGGACTCGCCAGAGTTCCTGGTGTTTCAACAGCAAAGATGGGAATTCTGGCGAATCCCACTACTTGAGCATCTCCAGTGATTGCCAAAGTAGATGGCATTGGGCTCGCGCCGCTCCGCTATAAAAAGTTCTGTTTCGCGGCGGCTAGACGACTTCCCAGCGACCGATCTGGCCGTCCCATAGGTCGACAAAGTACATCTCGCCGTCGAGCCCCTGACGCATATCGACCACGTACTGGGCTCCCGTGGTAAAGATAGACACGTCGGTCACGTTTCCATCGGCGTCCACCGAGGCACGTCGCACAATGCCTTGGCCCAAATCGTTGAAGATGATGTCACCTTCGTACAGCAATCCAAGGTCGCCGCCGCGAATCACATCGCCCATCACGATCGCATTGATTCCATCGCCGGCGTGGCTGAGCGAAATGATCGACGGAGTTGCTTCACCACCGTTTGCCAAAAACTGCTGTCCCGCAGGAAGTCCCAAGTAGCCTCCGGGCGTCACGATGTTGTATCCCTGTCCGCCTTCGTAATAGGGCCAACCAAAGTTGGTGCCTGGGTCGCCGGTGTTGATTTCTTCCCACGTGGTCCAACCAACATCGCCGATGAACAATCGCCCTGTGGCGTCGTCCACGGCGATGCGGAACGGGTTGCGTAGTCCCAGTTGATAGACTTTCGATCGATTCGCATCGGCGTCGCCATTGAAAAATGGATTATCCGCCAAACCCTCGCCTGTAAGCGGATCGATTCGCAGCACCTTTCCGGACAAACTATCGATGTCCTGAACACGCACCGCACGCGGATCCATTTGATTGTAACTGGCTCCATCACCGATCGAGACAAACAAACTGCCGTCGGGGGCGAACTCGAGCGACGCAATCGAATGCGTCGTACTATCGCTGTTGATAAAGTCTTGAATGTACGATCCGTCGGGATTTTGTCCCGCCGGCGGCTCGGCCATGTTCGTGACACTGTTGGTGAACGCGTTGAAGTTGTCCCACGTGCTCGCGTTGCCAAGCAGTATCGTTTCGGATCCGGCAACCATCGTCGTAAAGTTCGTGGCCTCGTCAAGCGTGATCCGCATCAATTGCCCCACACGGTTCCCCGTTCCGTCAGGCCCCGCGTAGCCGTTACCGACATGATTCCAAACCTCCGGTGGATCGTAGGTATACAGCAAGTACATGTAGGGGTTGTTTTCCAAATCGGGATGCACGGCAACATCAAGCAAACCACGATCCGACACATTGTTGACGATCCGTGAGATGTCAATGATCGGAGCCGACACCAGTTGCCCATCGCGGTACACTTTGACGACTCCCGCTTTCTCGGACACGTACAGATTGCGACCATCGCCAGACCAATCGATCGCTGTCGGTTGGTTCAAACCGCTATGCACAATCTTTGTCTGGATTTCGCCGGTCGGCAGCACCCCGGGATCGGCAACCGGGGCCTGCGAGTTCATCCACCACGATTCAATTCGGTGGCGGTTAGGCCGGTCATAGTCGGCAGCGGAAAAGCCGACATACATTTGACTGCCAACGATCTGATCAAGTGCGACCGTCGCCCGGACGTTCGCCAAACCTGGCTTCTCGGGCGTATCGGAGACGTACACTGCGAGCACGTTACTGTCACCGTTGTAATCGACCCATGCGTAGTAGACGCCGCCCAGGTTGAGGTTGATCGGGGCCGGCGCCTGAGCCAGTGCGTTTTGCACATTTCCGTTCACGACGATTGCAATTTCATCGCCGTACTTGTCGAAACCATTTTTCCAAGTATCAAACTCGATCGCGACGCTGTTGGCCAGTCCACCGTAGCCGAGTCCATAGGATCCATACCCGATCGCATCCGAACCCGCCGCCGAATTTTGCATCACAAACGCAATACCATCCGCCCCTCCGCTGCCCCAGCCCTGGTCCATCTGGAAGCTAAAACTGGTTTGGAACGAAGAGCTCGACGTGACATCGATCGAATTGGAATAGAACGCCGAACCAGCTTGGTTGGCGGCATCGGACGTCAATTGCAGATAGCCGCCGCTGAACGACGCGTTTCCGTTGAGATTGATGAAATCGGGCGAGTTGAAATCAATATAGGTCGGAAGTTGCTGCTCATCATCCAGGATCGAGATCGTCGCGGTTCGCGGCACGCCCAGCTCGGCATTGACGGGGTTGTCAATCGTTAAAACAAACGCCTCGAGTCCTTCTTCTAAATCATCGTTTAACAGCGGGACCCGGATTTCGGCATAGCGTTGCCCGGCTTCGAATTGCAGCACACCGCTGGTTTGCAAATAGTCATCGGATACGGTCGCCGCTTGGCTGCCGGTTTTGTCATAGGTTTGGTAGTTGATCGAAGCGGCACTGGATGCATTGCCCGTCCGAACGACTCCGATGATTGCTTCGCCGGCCGATTCGTTCACGGTGATTTGCGAGGATTGCAATCCGAACGTGCCGGGACCACTGTTACTTGGATCATCGGGTAAATCGAGATTCATCGACCACGACAAAATCTGATGCGCATTGGGCAGATTGTAATTGCTGGCGGTAAAGCCGACATAAAATTGGCTCCCCAGCGTGGCAGCCAAGTCGATGTTACGCACCAGCGTCGGAGTGGTTGGCTTTTGGTCATTTTCAGACAGATAGACACGTAGCGTGTTGGTGATCCCATCGTAATCGACCCAGGCATAGCCCACGCTACCGGAGTTCAGATTGATCGGCGACGCGGCAGATCCCAGCGAGTTCTGAAAATCTCCATTTAGATTCACCGAGACCTCGTCGTTAAACAGATCCCAGCTGTTTTTCCAGGTATCGAATTCGATCGCAACGCTTTTGCCGATCCCCCCGTAACCGAGCCATCCTCCGTTTCCGCCGAGTGCCCCTTGAGCTTGCGGCGAATTTTGTAGAACAAACGCAAATCCATCCGCCCCACTCGCTCTGGAGCCGCCGTTGATGGCGAAGGAAAAATTTGATTGGAACGAGGTATTACTGGTAAGCTCGATCGCGTTCTCATAAAAAGCTGATCCGGCTTGATAGGGAGCCGCCGAGGTGATTTGCAAACGCCCGTTTGTCACCGAGGCACTACCGTTGCGTGTGATCAGGTCGTCGGTATTAAAGTTGGCAAAACTTGGCAGCGACTGCTCGTCATCCAAAATATTGACGACCGCGGATTGAACGCTGCCAAGCACCGCACCACTCGGATTGGAGAGCGAAACGGTGAACGATTCCAGCGACTCGGCGTCCGCATCATCAAGAATGTTGATCACAATCTCGGCGACAGATTGATTGACGCCAAACGACAACGTTCCGCTTTTGGCAGTATAGTCGCTGCCTGCAATCGCGGTTTGATTGTTTGTTTCGTAGCGGACCGACGCCACCTGAGACAAATCCCCAGTGCGACGCACTTGCAGTACGACCTCGCCGTCATTTTCACCAACACTGACTCGGCTGCTGTCTAAAACAAATGTGGGCGACGGAGGCGTAGGAGCTTGTTCGTCCACGTCCATCGCCCAGGACACAATGCGATGCGCGTTGGGCAGGTTGTAGTTACTTGCGGTGAACCCGGCGTAAAACTGGCTACCAACCACTGCACGCAAATCAATTTGAGTCGTCAAACTTGGTGACGCTGGGCGTTGGTTTGTATCGGAAACGTACACCGTCAATTGATTGGTTGTTCCGTCGTAATCCACCCATGCGTATTTGACCGAGCCCGAGTTCAGATTCGTTGGTGCGACAACGGCGGCCCGTTGATTTTGAAAGTCACCATTGAGCGTGACTGCAATTTCATCATTAAATTGGTCCCAACCGTTTCGCCACGTATCAAATTCGATCGCAACACTTCGTGAGATGCCACCATACCCGAGCCATCCGGCGCCACCACCCAACGCACTACTTCCGCTAGGTGAGTTCTGCAGAACCAATGCAAAGCCGTCGGCACCACTGGCACCGACCCCGCCATTAATTTGAAAGGCAAAACTCGTTTGGAACGACGTATTCTCAGTGACGTTGATCGGCGAATTAAAGAAAGCTGATCCGACTTGGTAGGGCGAATCGGATGTGACCTGTAAGACACCTCCCGTGATCGACGCTCCGCCATTCAGATTGATTGGGTCTCCGGAGGCAAAGTTTGCGAAACTAGGCGTGGCTTGTTCGTCATCGAAAATCGTCACCGTCGTCGATTGACGCGTCCCCAACACGCCTGCGTCGGGATCACTCAACGAGACTTGAAACGATTCGGCCGACTCGGTTTGATCATCATCCAAGATGGTCAATTGAACCTGAACAACCGATTGGTTGGCTGCAAAATTGGCGATGCCGCTAACCGCAGTGTAGTCGCTGCCGGCGGTTGCCGATTGGTTGCTGCTTTGGTAGCGAACCGAACCGGCTTGCGAAATGTCACCGGTTCGCACGATTTGGAATTGAGTTGTCCCGGCCGATTCCCCTACCGAAATCTGACTTTGTCCGACTGCGTACGTAGTGACGCCACCGTTGCCATAGTCATCCTGGATATCCATCGACCAAAATCCGATTTTATGAGCATTCGGCAAGTTGTAATTGCTGGCGGTGAATCCGGCAAAGAAACGATCACCAAGCTGAGCTTGCAAGTCCACGTTGGTGACCAGCGATGCGGTGTTCGGTTTGCTATTGGAATCAGAAACGAAAACGCTAAGCGTATTGGTCGCTCCGTCGTAATCGATCCACGCATAGCCGACGGAGCCTGAATTGAGGTTCATGGGCGACTGCGATGCAGCGACTGGCGTTTTGAAGTCGCCATTGAGGGTAACCGCGATCTCGTCGCCAAATTGATCCCAGCTATTTTTCCATGTATCCAGCTCGATCGCGACGCTACGTGAAATACCTCCATATCCCAACCAACCTGCATTGCCGCCCACGGCGTCGGCACCCGGCGGCGAGTTTTGTAGGACAAAGGCGAGCCCGTCGGCGCCACCCACGCCGGCTCCCCCGTTCATCTCGAACGAGAAGCTGGTTTGAAACGACGTGTTTTGGCTGAGCGTGACGGGAGTCGCAAAGAATCCGGATCCGGCTTGGTACATCGCCGCCGAGGTTAGCTGCAACTTACCGTCACCGCTGATCGAAGCCCCGCCATTGAGGTTGATGGAATCGGCCGACGAGAAACGGTCGAGGTTTACCAACGACGTATTGACCGGCAGCGTATGTTGGTAGCGTGCCAAAACGGTGGCTTGAAATGCGAGTCCCGATTCGATTTGACCGATCGTCTTTTCAAGCGTCCAATTCGCTCCCAGCGTTCTCGCCCCGCTGGTGTCGATCGACGCCGCCACGTCGGCGCCGGTCAATTTGGCGATGCTTTGCATCAACGCTTCGCCGCCACTGCCCGAGCCCACCTCGCATCCATACAGCAGAATGTCGGCGTTGGGTGCGAGCGAAAACGACCACTTGGCCAATTGATCCGCACGAGCAGAAACCGCTGCGGCGTCGAGGATCTCGCCTGCGAGTTGCAGTTGCCCGGCGGCTCCATGGCTGACAATGTGAATCGACGCAACATGATGCCGACGTGCAAGTGTCTCGGTGATCTGTGAGATTGCATCTTGGTTGGCCGACAACAGGACAACTTCGGCATCAGGCGAAGCGGCGCTGGCAAGCAGATCGCCGTCGGCGACGGCCGAATCGACAAACACAATGCTGCGTGTCGAAATCGAATCTCTGGCATTCTCGCTGGTGACGTTCCCGCTGCGATTGACGTTCGTCGTTGCCGCGTCGGCCGGTGATGAAACCGCACTCTCCGCAGGTGGTCCGACCTCGACAAAATCGACGGATGTAGCGACCGCAGCACCTGCGTCGCCGGCAAGCAACACGCGTGGCTCTAATGCAGCCAGCGTCCAAGTCAAACGATCACGACGCTGAGTCCGGCAGCGGGTGGCGGACAATCTACGACGTCGCAGCGGGGGAAGCATGGCGTTTGACTCCAAAAAGCACAAACTAATTTGAAAGAGAGGGCAAGTGATCGGATAAGAAGGACTTCACACGTTATAGCGAATTTTCCGACGACTTATTGTCACCCAACATGACACTCGCCAAAACAACGAAAGTCAAGGTTTTTGTTCAAGCATTCATCACAATCCGGACGAAGCTGACCGTTAGGAAGTGCGCGATCGCTACCTTCGGAATGACTCATCCGACTGATGACATCGGTGTGCTCTATCGCCACAAATTCGCCAGAATGGCTGAAGTGAGACAAGGATGTATGACTACGTAATCGTGGGAGCCGGATTCTTTGGTTCGGTCTTCGCAAGACGGATGACCGACGCAGGGTCAAAGTGTCTGGTGATCGAAAAACGGAGCCATATCGCAGGAAACTGCTATACCGACGACGTCGGCGGCATCCACGTTCATCAATACGGCCCCCATATCTTTCATACCAATGACGAAGGCGTCTGGAACTTTGTCAATCAATTCGCGCGCTTCAGTCGATTCAGCTATCGCCCCAAAGTCAATTTCCGGGGTCGGATGCTCTCTTTCCCGATCAATTTGACAACACTGCATCAACTGTGGGGCGTCAAAACACCCCAGGAAGCCGAGCAGCGGCTGGCCGCCGAACGTGTGCCAATTGAATCCCCCGCCAATCTCGAAGAATGGGTGTTGTCACAAGTCGGCCAGGAAATCTACGAAACGTTTGTCTACGGCTACACCAAAAAACAGTGGGGCCGCGAACCCAAAGAATTGCCCAGCTCGATCATTCGCCGCTTGCCGATTCGATTGACCTGGAACGATGACTATTTCAACGACCGATTCTGTGGGATCCCCGAAGGCGGCTACACCCAATTGTTCAAGAAACTGTTGGCAGGAATCGCGGTGGAAACCGACGTCGACTTCCTGAGTGATCGCAGCCGATTCGAATCACTTAGCAAACGCAACGTCTACACCGGCCCGCTGGATCGATTGTTCGAATACCAACTCGGAGCCCATGATTGGCGTGGGCTGAGATTCGAACAACAAGTCATCCAAGTCCCCGATCATCAGGGGATCGCGGCCATCAATTACACCGACGCTGAAACGCCGTACACACGCTGTGTCGAGCACAAACATTTTGATCCTGTGCAAAGCGACCATACCGTGATCACGCACGAGTACCCTTCGGATTGGAAGGTGGGCGACGAGATGTACTATCCCGTCAATAACGAACAGGGCGAACGATTGCAGCAGCGTTATGTCGCGATGTTGCCGGACAACTATTTGATCGGGGGACGCTTGGCAACGTATCGCTATTACGACATGCACCAAGTGATCGCTTCGGCAATGCACTTGGCGGACAAGGAAATCTCGCGTCGGTCGGGACGCATCCTACAAATACCCGAGCATGCATCGCCGATTCGACGAGCGGCCTAAATCCAAAACGGCTCGTCCGTCCCCCGTGGCGATTCCGGAACGCCGCACCAAGCGAATCTTGTGGAGAAACAAAATGCAGCGAGAGCAAAACCAATCAACGCAGCTTCCATGCCAAGCTCGCCCTACAATCTCGCTTGCCAATCGGTTCTCGGCACTGAAGCACCGTTTGCAAGGCAAACCCAATGTGCGGCCAATCGGGGCCTACCCCAGTTCGATAATCGATAGCCAGGGATGTGAATTTGGCTATGAAATGTTCTACCACGTCCCCTACGCTTACCATCTTGCAAAAATCGGTTGCCTGCAACGCACCGTCAGCTGTCTGGGGACCGAGTGTTTCTACTTTTTCTCACCCGACCATCACGAACGGTACGACCGACGTCAGTTTGTGAAGTACATGGATTCGATTGCTCAGCAACCGCACGAGAGCCCTGATGCGAATCGCTGGGAACCGCCCAATTTCGCGGTACATTACCGCAACAAAATCGAGCTAAATTTTCCCAAACCACTGTTGCTGGTTTTCAACAAGTACAACATCGAATGGGATCATCCTCCGATCAACTTTTTGTCCAAACCGTTCCTCGATCGTGTCGTTCAAAAAGCAAGTGATCGTTTTAGCATCGTCTATCTACGTCCCACATCTCACATCGTTCACGATCATATGCCGGTTGGAAATTTGAACGAGAAAGAGCAACTACGTGAGCAGGGCGTCGTGCTGGCCGAAGAGCTTTACGAAAACTATCGACACATTTCGTTCAATGAATTCCAGCTTTGCCTGCTCGCGAATTCACAGCACAGAATTTCAGTCCAGGGCGGTGCCGCCTACATGAACGCGTTGTTCCCGGGCCAATTGATGCTGCTGCATCGCTATGGCGGTGAGCAACTGCATGGCAACTACGTTGATTTCCCACGGATGGGCGTGACCGATTTCACGGTCCACAACAACGAGTTCGATATGTTGGACCGGCTGGACTACTTCAAATGCTCGGCCCGCAACGCGGCCTAACGCCCACTCTGAATTGAGTGCTTGATACGGCTTATTGAAAAACGGCATTGATGAGCCGTGGGCCGTAAGGCACCGGGTAATGCGTGGAACCCGACCGCTGACGCGCGAGCGGCTCAATAAATCAACAAGCCGCGAGCGGCCAAACGGCTAACGGGAATTCACCCAATGATTCCTGACTCCCTGCTCTCGCATAACGGGCAAAGCGTCACCGCAGGGCTCGTGTCCTTCCCAGGACATTCGAAACGCCGAAGTTATTCCGAACGTTCTAAGCGGCACGACGCGTCAGCGGTGCGTATTGCCGAGCGAACTGGATGACGTGGCGGAACCGCAATTTGCCGCGACTGAACATCATCCGATCGGTTGCCAGATCCTTTTCGACCGACCGGCTCACATGTTTCGGATGCTCGAGCGTCTGAAATTCGTACGTGGGCAAATTCTCAAACGGGCTCGAGTGGGCTGTGTGAGTCGCGTCTTCGCCGAAACCAATATTAGACACCAGGTTCTTGGTTGGTAGCGCGGTCAAACCGTGGTTCATCCAACACGCCAACAGCCAAGTGAAATCCCAGGTATCGATTTTGCCCTCGTAAACACGGTCAAACGTCCGCGTCCAATAATCTCGTTCGCTCAACGAGTGACAAAACGTTTGTAAGCCATCGCGATCGCGAAAATCGGGCCATGCCTCGAGCGTGCCTTCGAAATGCTGCCAAGCACGACGCCACGTCGCCCAGCCCCAACAGTGCAGATATTTCGAGAAGTAATAAGAATCTGCCCGGTCAGGTTTCCCCCGCTGAAAATTGTCGCCGCTGATCGCCATCACGCGAGTGTCATCGCGGTAGCGATCGAGCAGTTCGCCGCAAAAACGAAAAAAGGTTTGGTTGGGGACGCAGTCGTCTTCCAAAATGATCGCTTGTTCGACCTGTTGAAACACCGCTGTGATGCCGCTGCTAACGCGTTTGGCACAGCCTAAATTGGTATCCGAATAGATGCGTCTGATTTCGCAGGGCCAATCAACCTGCTCGGCGATTTGCCGCGACTGCGCTACCAACTCGGCTTCACCGTTTCGCTCGACTCGGGGGCCATCGCTGATAATGAACAAGATCCTAGGACGCGCCTGTCGAATCGCCTCAAACGATTGCCGCGTCTGCTTAGGACGGTTGAAAACGATAAAGGCGACCGGTGTGTCGAGCATGGCGATTGCGAGCGAGAGGCGGAACAGTTTTGCACGGGAACGACCGTCGTGGTCTCTACAGATTCACTCGTATCATCGGCAAAAATCGCCCCTCACCATCACTACAACTTGCCAATGCGACACGATCCGCAGAATCGTCAACGTGTCGATGCTTGCAAACGAATTTTGTCTTCGCGGTGTTAACCGCGACCTACGTTTCATGCAGGGGATTTCCTGCAATGACGTATCCGTCATCCAAACAAAAAGACGAAAACGACCGCGGCAAGCTTTTTGGTTTGTGGATCGAAAACCGAATGGTTCAAGTCGCGATTGCCACGCCGATTCAAGGCGAGCGTTATCGGCTGGAAATCGATGCGATTCGCTGTCCGATGGCGATGGGCTGGTTGACCGCATCGCATGCTTCGGCCTTTGCCGATGCGATCGCCACGCTCGTGGATCGTCATGACATGCGTCGTGGCTCGGTTTGCTTGTCGCTCGATGGAGACATCTGTGTCAACCGGATCACGCTAGGGACATCCGAGACGGTGGACCACGAATTGTCGACGCTGCAGCATCGAGTGCCGCGTTATCTGCAATTGGGCCCAGGCCAAAAGGTCACCGGATTGCTGCGGACTCGCATCGACTCGCAATCCGACTATGCCGCCACCAGTGTCGCCAATGAATCGGTCATGCGAATGATCTACGACACGCTTCGAGAGAACGATATCGAGGTTGCATGGGCGGAACCTTCGCTAATCAGCATGGCGCGATTGATCGGGCACACCAGTGCCGATTTACCACATCCCCAATTGATCGCCGATGGCACCGGAACTCGCTGGAACGTTGGAATTATCCACGAAGGACGCTTGATTCTGGATTACCGTCCGGCCACCGCAAAAACAGTCGAAGCGCTGCAAGCGACGCTGGATGGGCACATTTCTCGGTTGCAACGTTTCTGCCATCGTCACTTAGGGATCGACGGTGGAGGGCTCAAAAAACTATTGATTTGCGGCACACCCGAGAAAGTGGTTGACGCAGCGGAACGGTTTCAACGCAGTGCCGAATTCGACGAGATCGTCCTCCGTGTGCCACCGTGCCCGGATCTGTACGACATCCGCAACGTGGATTGCGAATCGCACTGCGTCCCAGCCGTCGCCTCGGTATTGCCGCTGATGCTTGGCGTGACGGTCGACCAAGTACCCGATTTGCTTCGCGATGTTCGCCGAGCCCCCGAGCTTTCGCTGCCGGCCCAACTGCTACGTGTCGCGTGGCCCGCGTTGGTTGCCGCCCTGGTATTGATGCTCAGCTTCACATTGGTCCGTCACGCTCGTCAACATGCTTCGGATTTAAAACAGGGAACCGCACAAGTCCAGGCCCAGGTGATTGCCACCCAAGCACGGATGACGGATCTGGCCCGCAAACGAGAATGGCTTGAACACTTCAAATCGATTGAGCGTCAATCCGCCGAAGTCGATTGGATAGCACTGCTTCATCAAATCACGCAAAGTTTGCCGGACTTGGCAAAACTAAATGAATACCGAGTCGAGTCCGGTTCGCACGTTCGGATCGAAGGCACGGTGCTCGCAGAACGCGTCGTCTACGAAATCCTTGAACAATTGCGTCAGTTGCCTGAGGTTAGCGAAGTGGCACTCCATTCCACCACGCCCGAAGCGAATTCGGAAGCGACCCGATTCTCGATTCGTTTGACCATGACTCCGCGTCATCCCCTCTCTGTCGAGCCAGCACAATATGAATAATCTGAATAGCCGGGCAACCCGAGCAATCGTCGCGAGCGTAAGTTTGCTTGCGATCATCGCGATAGGTATTCCATGGGTCGATGAATACTTTAGGCTGCGAAGTGAAGCACGCGAACTTCGTGCAATGGACGGTCAGTTCACGCAAGTAACAAACAATCAAAAACGTTTGCGTGAACTGGAAAACCAGATTAGCACCGACTTGGCTTCTCATCTAAATCGTTCAATCGATCCTGAAAAAAGCCAAGAAGTTCGCAGTACCTTAATCGCGATCATTCGCGATGCAGGAGGGCGACTACGAAGTCTGGAAATTAGCAAGGGGCGTGTGCGACCGTGGGCCATCGAAAACGATGATCCTCGCGAGGAATCGCCTCCACAATACAGTGACGAATCGGATTACATCTTGCATACTCATGAAATTGAGTTGCGAATTGATGGGTCCCTCGAAACGGTAACTCAAATCCTGCGAGGTATCGCCGAGCAGGGATGGTATTTGACGACCAACAACATGGTAATGATGCCCACGGAAGGGGATCTGCCCGTTGTCGCGTCCGAGATGCGATTGATTGTTTTCGGGCTTAGCCCCAAACCAATCGAAGACGAAGACGAGTTCGCTCGTCACCCCCGGGGCATTCGGATTTTCTACTAGACCACGATTTTACTTGACCACGTTTATTCGCTAACGAAATGCCGATCAGAACTAGCTGACTCAACACACTGCCATGGATGGCACAATGTCGCAAAATGATTCTATCGCCACGTCGTCGTGCTTTGCACTGCTGCGAGGACTCTTCGGACGACTGGGCATAACCCTGTTCGTCGCCGGCTGCGGCGTGGGCATCGCCGCGGGCGGCGAAACGTTTGGCACGACAGCCGAGGCGACTACCAGCCCCACGGCTACGAAACTGAATGTTGCCAACGTTCCTGATCTGATTCCCATCTCCGGCAGCGGTCACGCGGTGATTCTGAAGCCCGAAAGCCGAATATTGGCGGCAGCCGATACGTCAACCGCTCTAGACACTGCGGCTTCCATTGCAAACAAGCAACCTGAAACGACTCCGCCAGGCTCGGCTGCGGAAGGCGTCGACGAACCGTTGGCCGCGGAACCGAATCACAGCAATCCACCGAGCTTACATCCACCAGCCTCCGGTCCCCAAAGCATCGCCGAGCAGTTGGACCAAAATGGCAGTATTACATTTCGTAAAACCCCGCTCAGCGAAGTGATCTTTCTGCTCAGCGACCTTTGGAAGGTCAACATCGTCGCTGCAGATACGATCAGCGGTGAGGTCAGTGGTACCTTTTACGAAACCCCGCTACGCGAAGTCTTGTCCGCGGTGCTCAATTCATCTGGCTACAGCTATCGACAAACGGGCAACAGCTTGGTCGTATTGCCGATTGACCAAGTGGGATCGGACAATCCTGATTTTGTTTCGCGATTGATTCAGGTGCCGGCAAACGCAGGCGATCTCGACGCAACGATCGATGCCGTGCAGTTAATAATGAGCGAGCGAGGTCAGATCCGAAAAATCGGAAACGGAGCGATCTTGATTGTCGACCGGCCCGAACGCATCGATAATGTGCAAGAGTTGATTTCGAATCTGTCACCCCAGGCCGCGGCAGCGATTCCGTCGGTCCAGCATCTGCCGGCACCTGCCACCGCAGCGCCACCGAGCGACACGATTTTGACGACCGATAGTATCGCGTACTTTACGCCTCAGTTCACCGAAGCCGAAGAGATGACCGAGTCATTGCAGACGGCTCTGGGTGACAACATTACGGTGGCAACGTATGCGAAAGAAAATCGAATTATGGTCAAAGGAACGCCGGATCAATTACGACTAGCAGCCCAAGCGATCGAACAGCTTGATATCCCTCGCCCCCAAGTTCGTATCACGGCATTGATCTATGACGTCAGTTTAAAAGAGGTCGAAGGTCTCGGCGTGAACTGGTCCCATGGTCCTCATAGCCGATCGACAAGTCTGCTAGACGCTGGCACCGACGAAGAGATCAGCGTTTTTCGAAATGCGATCGAAGCGGGTACGGATCTAGGGCTGGGCAGCCCGACCTCCTCGCTCGGATTTCGCACACTTAATAACTCTTATGATGCCACCGTGACACTGCAAGCGCTTAGTGCCACATCCGAAGCCAAGATCCTTGCGGATCCGACCGTCACCGTAGGCGATCGCTGCCAAGCATCGATCAAGATCGTCCAACGTTTACCGATCGTCACTTCAGTCGTGACCAGCACTGGATCCATTCCGCAGGTCGAGTTCGAGGAAGCGGGCATCATTCTAAACGTCACGCCACGAATCAGCCGCGACGGAACGATCGAGATGCGGGTGCAACCTGAATACAGCGTCGTTGCCGAATATCGTGACGCCTACCCCGTGATCGATAGTCGCAATGCCGAAACAACAGTTCGCGTCGGCAACGGACAACTGTTTGCGATGGGAGGGCTTCGCCAAAAAAACATCACCGAAACGGTGCGTGGAGTTCCCTATTTAAAAGATGTCAAATTCATCGGTCGACTGTTTCGCAGCATGAACAGCGAGGTTCGCGAAAGTGAGCTGATTGTCTTTTTGAAACCAGAAATCATTTCGCCCTATGCGGCGGGAACGCTTCGCGAAAATCAAGCTGCCTGTGTCGCCAATGCTCAGTTGGACCAAATTCCATACGCGAGCGTTTGCCCGAACACTCCGAATTGCCGCAATCCCGAGTGCCCGAACCATTGCCCCCGCGCTCGCGTGAACGGTGGTTCTCTTGAACTTGAGATGATCGGAGGATGCGGTATCGGCTGTCCCGAACCGATGGATCAATTCGAGAGCATGCCCCCAGTCGATTCGATGATCGACGATTCGCACGTCGAAATCGTCCTGCCCACTCCGTAGCGATCGAGTGGGCGTTTGGCGGGTGACGCTTAGGCAGCGCGACGTTGGGGCACCGTTTCATTCGCAGCCGACTCACGTTGCATCGGTAACACATCGACTGTCTGTGTCGGCGGGGTCCACTGCATTCCCAGCATCCGTCCCAATCGCGTGCGGCGAACCAGCCCTTCGTAACTTAACAAGCTCAATCCGACAGCGATGCAAAAAGCGGCCGCCATCTTCAAACTCGGATTCGTTGCGGGCATCCACTGCTTCAGATCAATATGCACCAAACCGAGGATCGGGTGGTGGACCAAGTAGATCCAAAACGATGCAGCCGCTAAGTATTGCAGCGATAATGAAAGATGATTGATTTTGCGGCTCACCGCGATCGCGAGAAGGGTCACGCTATAGGCCGCCAACACCGTTGCAATTGCGAGACCTGATTGGGCCAACATGCTGTCACCGTACTGCAGATTCCATCGCCCTAGCGAAACGGCGGTCACCAACAGCATGACGCTGGCAATCGCCAACGAGGGGACTCGGTGTTGAAACCACGCCAATCGAGGATCCACTTTGGCGATCAACATTCCGGCAGCGAAAAACGTTCCACTGTAAACCCATTTGCTGAGCACGGGGAGAAACGCATGCTGAAATCCCCACACCACTTCGGGGGCAATCATCAGCGTGACGATGCCTGTGCCCACTAACAACGTCACGACAAACGCCGGGCGCTGAGCAATTTTATCAATGATATGACGGAGCGAATCGAAGCGAGCCGCTACGGCGACAACCACCACGTACAAGAACACGTAGAGCAAGAACCATAGATGACTGAGCCCCCACAAATCACGATCCACGTCACCGTCAAACTTCAAACTTTTTAACTTCACCGGTTCGACAACGCCTTCGACGACCCAGCCAAGCACCCAGGTGTACAAGTCCAATGGCAAGACCACGCACACGGCAAAGCCAAGTGGCACCAGCAATCGTTTGGCACGACTCCGGACGAGCGGTCCGCTGCCACGGCTCGATAACGTTTGCCAAGCAAAATAGCCTGCCAACACCAAAAACAACGGCATGATGAAAATCTCGATGCCCCAAAACAACCAATCCACCGATTGGCTGGCGGAATCACGCACCGACCATACCAACCCAGGCATCGGATTTTGCAGATAAGGCACACAAGCGTGCAGTAGCACCACCGCAAGCGCCGCGACTCCGCGAACCGCATCGAAACCCAACATTTTTCGTTTCGCCGGTTCGTTTGACGGATTTGCAGCCGAACTCCCATCGTCGCCGCGAGACGTACGTTGAGATGTTTGCTGAGAACGCTGAGTGGGGAATGCAATGGTCTTCATCGTGCATTGCAGATACCAAAACTAGCTCGGCGTCGAAAAGATCAAAATTCTGCTGTTTATCGTGTCGCTGAGCTATCTGCCATTGAAGCAGCGGAATCCTGCGAGACAGAAGAATTTAGCGAGAGCGATGCATCCGGCCGGGGGTGCGTAACTTCTCGGCTGGACGCTTCGAGCGCCTCGGCAAAAGTCTTGGCATCATTCAGTTCCTGGGCTCGAAACATCCGCACGTTGCCCAGATACCTTGATTCAATGCGATTGAGTTTGGCAAGTTTCTCCCAACTGAGGCCGTTGGCATAATGCCATGCGACCGCTTGGGCGACCTTCTGCGATACGTTATCGAGAGCCAGTTGCTGGCAAAGTTCAATCAATCTTGCGTCTTGCGTGTATTGATCGATCGGGATCATCCGGTATTTCACTTTGGCATTGGGCTCGGGTTTCCCCTGTTCCAAGCAAACCGTTGTGGCGACCAATTTGCGAGTTTTCTGAGCCGCAATTCGCATGAATCCCATTCCGAAACCGTTGCCTTGTCGGGCGTTGCCGCCGCCAAGATTGTTCCCAAATCCGTTGTTGCCAAACGCATTGCCGCCCTGCTGCGCCCCCTGCTGAAAACCTCCGCCGACACTTTGATTACCACCACTCTGACCGCCCTGCCCCTGAGCCGCTCCGAAGCCAGCCTGTTGCCCACCGAAACCAAATTGCCCTAGCACGGGAACCGCGGCAATCGCATTGGGTAATTTAAGATGGAGGACGTGATCGGTATGGTTTTCAACCAAAACGTTCGCGTGGTTCGCATCCAGCGCAATGAACTGGACGGACACCTGTTTCGAATCGATTGCCTCAAACAATTCCATGGTAACCGCGGGCTCGTTTGCATTCACAAAATCGCCGCTTGAGAACGAAACGGACAACAGCAACAGAGTAGCGGCAACGACACCGCGACGAACTAGCGAAAAACGCATTGGAATCCCTTGTCATTGAATGGGCGAAGCGGATTCGATCGCCCCGAACAACCGGCTCGATCGATCCAGCAGCGTCAAATGATCAAGGCACAATTCATGCCAAGCTGGTTTTGCCGCGTTTTCACGCGGAACAGAGGCACCAGGCTCAGGCAAAGTGAAACATGTGTGGCGTTTTGCAACACCGATCCGATGCAGGTCAGAGACTTTTATTTCGCAGTCGTTTCAGTGGAAACAGCCGGCATTGGAGCTTGCCAAGGAATACGGCCTCCCTGTTGAATCTGTGCCGCCAACTGCTGTTTCAACTTCGCGACCACTCGAGGCTGTTTGGCGATCTGATTGTTCGTTTCTCCGGGATCGGCCTCCAGATCATACAGTTCCATCGGAGAAAACGGATCGTTCTGCATCAACTTCCATCGTCCCTGGATCAGAGCATGGTAGGCGTGTCCCACATAGCGTCCTCCTCCTTCGCGACGGACGAAATAGAGCTCACGCTCGGAGAGTTCGGAACCGGACGCTGGCGAACCAGTTTCAAGCAGATCTTTCAATCCCACTGCGTCGATTTCGCGGGGCCGAGGTACACCCGCATATTGCAAGAAGGTCGCGCTGAGATCAAACGTCATCACCGGTTGGTCACTGCTGCTTCCCGCAGCAATTTTCCCAGGGTAGCGTACCCACGCAGGAACTCGCAGTCCGCCATCGTAATGACTCTGTTTGCCGTCACGCCAAGGATCGTTGTTTTGCGAATGAGGCAAGGAACCGCCGTTGTCCGAGGTAAATGCGATCACGGTATTGTCACGCAGTCCGAGTTCGTCGATGCGATGAAGCAATTTTCCGATTTGGTCATCCAAGTGCTCGACAAACGCAACGTTCAACGCTCGTTTGGAATCGAGTTGCGGAGAACGGCTTTGCACACGATCGAGCCATTGCTTGGGTGGTTGGATCGGAAAATGAGGAGCGTTGTAGGCGAGGTAAAGAAAAAATGGCGGTTCGGACGCTTTGGCACGCTCCGTCAGATATTCATCGGCCCACTGCGTAAACAACTCTGTCGCATGGCCTTCGGGGTCAATTTCCCGATCGTTCAGTCGCATATAATTATGGCCCTGGCGACGATGTGTGTAGTAGTCATCCATCATGTCACCAAGAAACCCATGAAAGTGGTCAAAACCACGTTCGCATGGTGTGTTGGGCGACGCTAACCCAAGATGCCACTTACCAACAATGCCCGTCTGATACCCCGCGTCGCGCAATCGGTCGGCCAATGTCGGTATATCGGTTCGCAGGTATCCCCACGAATTGGGTGCATGGGTGCGAATGACTCCAGGGACTCCTGCGCGATCGGGATACATCCCCGTCATCACCGCCGCGCGGGTCGGAGAACACACGGTGCAATTTGCTCGCATCCGAGTCAACTTCATGCCTTCGGAAGCCAATTTGTCTAAATGAGGCGTTTGCACGTCGGCCGCTCCGTGACAGGAAACGTCGCCGTAGCCAAGATCGTCCGCCAGGATCAGAATCAGATTGGGTCGAGTCTTTTTATCGGGCGATGCCAATCGCGATGCATCTGACTGCTGCGCAGCCGAGTGAACCGCGGTGATCATCCCCAGGCAACCGATGACGATCCCCCAAAATGCAAATCGCTCAAATGATGGAACGAAGGGTGCTTGCAGAAGTAATCGTTGGCGGGGCGATCTTTGGCGGCGTGATGATTGGAAGTGTGATAAGTGACCGAATGCAACTTTTCGCGAAAGCCAAATCATCTTGATCTCGTTTCAAACGTCTGCGGGGGGAAGAATCGATTGCCATTCCACATTGCCATTTCACATTGCCATTCGACTCGGCGCAGAGGCAAATCGTGGGCCCCCCAGTCTGTTCGCTTGCGGTAACCGAGTCAATTCCTTGTCCCGATCTGCAAAAAAAAACGATTGAGGGCAACCGTGGTCACCCTCAATCGTCGCGTTCATTCGATCAAGATTCGCAGCAAACGAATTACAAGTTCAAGATGATATCGTTAGCTCCACTTTCAACCTTTGCGGTCAAACCTTCGACTCGGCTGGGCGAACCGTCTTTGTTTCGAGAGCGTCCTTGCGGAGCCATCCCGACGGGTTGCAGCGTACCTTCGGCCATTTCTTCGGTCGAAGTCGTCGGAGCGACGACCTCCGGTGTCGGAGGGCTTGGATCACCAGCAACATGACCACCGATAACGGTCACTTTATGGTCTCCGATTGCCGCTCCAGGATCCCCCGTCGAATAAAACAAGGTAAAGCTACCGGTTTCATCGGTTTCGCCATACGAAGCAGCGCCATCGACGGTTGGATAGAATTCCACCTGAGCGTTGACGAAAGGTTTCCCTTCCTTCATTAGCTTGCCTTTGACCTCGGCCAGCGATGGCTTGTCACTTCGGCTGCAGCCGAGTGTGCCGACGAGCAAGCAGATTACTAGGCCCAGCGAGAGTTTCGAGACGTAATTCATTTTTATCAACTAGATACTAAAAATTTCTGAGAAGCTTATCGATTTAAATTGTGAGGAACAGAACGAGACCTAGAATTCTTCGTTCAATACGGTGCGGTCTTGGCGATCCGCCAACAGTGCGTAAATATCGAAACGAATATTTTCGCTGATAAAACGGACGCTGCCGTCGGCCAGCACGAACTGAGCTCCACCGCCGTGCGTCGAGTTGAACACGGTGTGACGACCAGGACGTCCATACCAATAGGGGCCGATGCCATGAGGCGAATAACGGCTGGTGGACGAATAGTTGATGCCAACGCGTGTCGAAGCAATGTTCATCCAATAGGCTTCGGATTGGTTGTGGTCAGCTCCACCGCCGCCGGACCAAGCTCCGCCATACCAGTTCCCAGCACGTTGATCATAGTAGTTCGAAGTCCCATCGGAGTTACGAATGCGGATTTCAGCGGATTGCTCACCCACCATCAGCGTGTTGCTGGTTCCGTCTAAGATCGATGCAAAACGTACGGGTTGGTTGTAATAGTTGTCCAATGCCACGATCACCCCGTTGTGATCCGTCATCCCGTGATAACCGTTCCAAGTCGAGTAGTTGGTGTTGTTATTGCTGAACCGTCCCGCGACACCGACATAGTTGGGGATCTGGATCTCTAGTTGGTCCGGAGCTCCCAGAGCCTTGGTGTCCGCGCTTGCGTCGTCAAGCCGAGTGGTGGGAAGCGCACTCGAAGGACAATTTAGTGCTGGGACAACTAAACCATTGAATGTTTCCCAATTTCGATTGACGCCGTTGTCGCGTGACGCCCAATCGGTTCCCGCGAACGTCGAAGCTTCAAATGCAGCACTCTGTTCAATGTACGGCAAAATACGAACGAGCCACGAGGCAGGACGATCATTGGTCGCCGTCACGGGAATCACCGCGGGTGGCATCGAACGATAGGTGTCGTGGTACAGATGAAGCGCCAAACCAAGTTGCTTCAAATTATTCGAGCATGACATCCGGCGAGCCGCTTCACGGGCGGACTGCACGGCAGGTAACAACAACCCTACTAATACCCCAATGATCGCAATGACCACCAATAGCTCGACCAGGGTGAATCCGCTGCGCTCCTTTGTACGCGTGGGTCGGGCGTACTGGATTTTGAGAATCGACATGTAATGAAATTTCCTAAAGCGTTAACCGTGATGTAGAACCAGAACTTCATCCCTGCTTGGCAGGAACGAAATTCGCACGCTCGGCCTATTCTGCAATCGGAATGCCTGAAACGCGAACCACATGACGGCATCAGACAGCCCGACGGAGGGAACGCTGGCTTTAATGGGACTTAGTCTCGCTCTGATTGATCTTCTCGCTCGCTTGCTGTCCCCTTACCCATCATCCATTTTCTTGAAAATTCTGGATGCTTTCTTGCTTACGGCTAACCTCTGTAATCAGAGCGATTTGCAACGGCATCGCGGGTGCATACGCCTTAGGCAAGTTCGTGCTAGCGATTTAAGCACCACCGCAGATACGCATGGACGACTGCGTTTTGATAGGCGGTTGGCATCATCCGCTTCGCTCGCTACGCCGGAATTCAACTCGCGTACAGGCTTGGTACTGCGACGCGACCTAAGCCAGCGATTCCTGATCGGGTTCGGGATAATGAACAGAAAAAGGCAATAAAAATCCCCCGCATCCGGAGCGGATGCGGGGGTTCGCTAGGCAAAAGAGATTGACGGTCGCAGAAACCGGCGAGAGAGACTTACTTGCCCTGACTTATTTCACCTGGACGAGGTTAAATCGAGCGAGTTGTTCTCGCTCTTCCTTGGTGAAAGCCATGTCCACGTAATGAATCGATTTTAGCCCCTTCATCTCAGCCATGGCATCGACGATACGAGCACGGTAGGCATCCGAAAAGAAGATACTGTCGCCGTCTTGGGCGTTTCCATACCATCCGATCCACAAATCCGTCACCGAATCAAAGTACTTTAGCGACGACAAATTATCAGGTTTGATCGTCGAATTGATGATCCTCAACTCACGCACCTTCAATGCCTCGATCGGCTTAAGCGTACTGATCGAGGTTCCGCTTAGATCCAACGCATCTAATTCATGAAAATTCCTGCCTAGAATTTCCAACGTCGAATCGTCAGCGTGTCCCCCACCCACAAGCCGGGTGGATTCGGGCGACAGATCAATACGGCGAATTCCTGGCAGTGCTGCTGCGAGTCGCAGGTTGCGGTTTAGTTCCAGCGGCGAACGAACGGCTTGAAATGAGACCGAAGGGAATGAGGGCAAATCCGCCTCGACGATCCTAGTTGGCGTTCCAGACACAGCGACATTGGAAATTAATAATTGACGCCACACATCGGTGATCGCTTGATGATGTTGGTTTCGTTTCAATGTGCTGCTGATTTCTTGGCTCGCTCCATAGATTACCAACGCCATCAACAAAACGCCAAATGCGGCCAAGAAGGTCGTCAGCCATTCAGGACGGTTGGACCATCGAAACGGAGAGCGCGCGGGGATCGCAGGCGGTTCCTTTCTTCGCTTGGTCGGGGGTTCCATCGCTATCGATGGCATGGGCAAATCAGCTGCGGCGTTGGAATGCCGAGATGATATGTCGGCAAGCCGCGGATCTCTTTTGGCCTTCACGGTAAATATCACTCCAAATAGACAAACAAAATAGAAAAAGGAGAGAACGACTCTTAAACTAGCACAACGTGAGTTGTATTTCCCACGGAAAATGATGAAGTTTTAAAGGCAATTTGCCACAATTGACCCAGTAAGCAGTGCGGCAACCCGCCCCCCGACAAGTGCACGCAAGCCAGGTTTCGGACCTCCGAAGCACATAGAGTGGCTGCCCCAGATTGCAATTGACCTTGGTGTTAACGCAGACGAAGCATCGGAAAGACTCGGGAAATTTGCTAATTTATTCAGTTCGATCCCGACAACGGCTGGGATGCGAGTTTTTTGTAGAGAGAGCTCGCCTCGCTAGGGTTTACGGATAACTTGGTTCCCATTTACTTCTCGTTTCCTAATCACTGATCTTTTTTGAGCGTCATCGAGCGCCGCTGCTTTTTATGCCTGACCCGCAATCAATCCACTCCGTTCTAGCTCGCCATTTTGGCTATCCGTCATTCCGCCCCTCTCAGCAAGCGGTGATCGAGCACGTTTTGGCGGGGCACCATGCGATGGTGGTGATGCCGACCGGAATGGGGAAATCGTTGTGCTACCAGATTCCAGCTTTAACAATTCCGACGGACCAACACGAAGCGAGCCACAATGAAATTGTCTTAGTTCTGTCTCCTTTGGTTGCGTTGATGCATGACCAAGTCAGCGATTTGAGGTCACGAGGCATCGATGCAGCGTACATCAATTCGTCGTTAGATCGCTCGACTCGCGAGACCCGCTATGTGGAAGTCGCATCGGGAAAGTACAGACTGCTGTACGTGACACCGGAGCGATTTCGCAAGCAGGAGTTCCGCACGATTATTGCAAAACGTCACATCAAGTTATTGGCAATCGATGAAGCCCACTGCGTCAGCCAGTGGGGGCATGACTTTCGCCCCGACTATTCACGCGTCGGTGAGATTCGAGAACGGTTGGGCTTTCCTACCACGATTGCTTTGACAGCGACGGCGACGAAGGAATGTCGCCACGACATCTATAAGCAGCTAGGAATTCCGGCAGACGAAATTCAATTGTTTTATCAAGGCATCGAGCGACCGAACCTGCGACTCGATGTCGAACACGTGATGGGAGATCAAGAGAAACTTGATGCCATCGAGCGACTGCTTTCGGACGAAGAGTATCGCGGCGGCAGCGTTGTGATCTATTTTTCACTGATCAAAACCTTGACGAGATTCAGCGACCAACTGCTCAGCCAGGGAGTGGATCACGATTGTTACCATGGCGACTTGCCAAGCCCCAAACGCCGTCAAGTTCACAACCGTTTTTTGAGTGGCGAAACCGATGTCGTGCTGGCAACCAACGCATTTGGAATGGGGATTGATAAAGCGAATATCCGCGTGTTGATCCATGCTGAAACTCCGGGTTCAATTGAATCGTATTACCAGGAAGTGGGACGAGCTGGACGCGACCATCAGCCGAGTCGATGTGTGTGGTTGTACGACCAAAGCGATTTGATGACGCAGATGCAATTTATTGAATGGTCTAATCCGGATGCGGATTTCTACGGTCGACTACTCAATCTGCTGATCGAACATAACGAGTCGTGCCGCGCATTTGGGATCGATTGGATGAACGATCGACTGCAGCGAGTCAGTCGCCACGACCACCGCATTGCCACAGCGTTCGCGATGCTCGATCGAGCTGGCGTCATCGCCGGCCCTCATCCACCGCATTGTTTCGATGTGTTGACTGCGGTGCCCGAACATTTTCGGAATCAGGAGGCGTTGGCGGAAAAGAAACGCCGAGACCAGCAGCGGTTATACGCGATGGTACAACTTGCCGGTGAATCCAATGACCGCAAGGCCTTTTTACAACGCTACTTCGAAGGAGAGGCTAATTGAGGGAGAGGCTAATTGTTGAATGCCTCAACCGGAGATGGCCAATTTCGGATGTTGCTAAGCCGGGTGAATCGACTTCCTGATCGCGCACATTGGAGTTTGCATTGCAGATCGCTGGAAAATTGGTCATGTTGGGTAGGGCACTCTCTGGGCAATGATGGTTCAGCCCTTCTCCCCCAACCCTTTCTCGAACTCCTCGCCACCTCGACCCATTTTGATGACTGCACCTTCTGACGATTTCCCTTTAACCGGCCGACTTGCATCGATTGATTTTGGCAGCGTGCGGATTGGGATCGCGGTGTGTGATCCTGATCGAATTTTGGCCAGTCCGCTGGAGGTTCGTGCCGCCGAACAATGGAAACAGGACGGGGACTATTATCGCGAACTCACAAAGTCGGAACGCATTTCCGCTTTTGTAGTTGGGCTTCCCATTCACTTGGATGGTGGGGAAAGTGAAAAGAGCACACAAGCTCGCGAATTTGCGAGTTGGCTTTCTCAAACCACCGGCAAACCGGTTCGGTTGTTTGACGAGCGATTTACCACAGCCGATGCCAACAATCGCATGCGGGCGGCAGGCTACAGTCGGGCGGGTAAAAAGAAACGGATCGACGCTATCGCCGCCCTGGTAATCCTCGAATCTTTCATCGAAGCGTGCCGCTATCGAGGCGAAATTGTGGGCATCCCCTCGAACGAGCCGATCCCCGTCAAGGGAGAGTCGATTGACTAAGCCCGCTGCTTGGCTAACCCTGTACCGATCCATCGCCGATCGAGAGGCAACGCAAACGGGCAAGCCAAAATCGCCGGATGCTACGCGGCGTCACCTGCCGAAAGAGCCAACATCAAATCAAGAAAGCGTTGGTCGGCATCACGACGACGACGAACACGCTCTGAAATGCTCCAGCCCGAACGAATCGCGAGCACACGTCGCGAAATCTCAGCATCGGAAACGCGTACATCGCTGCGGTTCTCTTTCGATACTGCAGCGATGGTCGTCGTAGGGGACACTCTTTTCTCACAAATCATTGTCGACATGGTCGAATCCTTCCAATGGAAATCAAAGTAGTTAAGGAACACTTCAAAAGCCGGCTGGGGATAATCCCCAATGCCGTTCTATCCGTAATGATTAAGCAGCTTCACAGGCCGACAACGCGTCGATCAAATCGAGAAACCGCTTGTCGGCTTCCCGTCGACGACGAACTCGCTCGGCAATACTCCAGCCAGAGCGAATCGCAACGACTCGGCGCGAAATCTCAACATCCGAAAGTCGAATCTCATTTTGAGTCGATGGAGTTGAATTAGAGACAGTCTCGGGGCGAGTAGCGGTCAACATTGATGAATCCCTCCAGGAAAGTAATCGCTTAGGCGTTATTCAGGCTTCAGCTACATTTGTTTCGCCACATCGGCTGACATCGCCGAGGACGAAGCAGGAGGGAAGCAATCAGGATGCCAATCCAACCTGATAGACCGGCGAAAAAACGAGAAAGTTCGCGTCTGCAGAGCGACCTCACACCAAAAACAGCAAAAAACGTTGCAAAACAGGCATGTTTTATTTGCGACCCGATTTCCAAAAAATTTAGTCGCCCCAGATCGACTGCTCAAACGTTGGTAAGTTTTTCAACGATCTAGCCGGAATTACCATCACAATGCAATCCACCGCCGAGCTGCCAACGATTGCATGCAAAACGGCGTGCCATGTCGCTTGAGTGCATCGCCCTTGCAGATCGACATATTGCAGCTGCTCGTTTGCATCGTACAGCATGCCTTCGATCTGCTGCCCCTGATCGGCGGACCAGACGAATGATCCATCCAGCTCGAAATAGAGTTGTGGCAATAATTGCAATCGCGTGGCCGCTTCTTCAAAACTTGTTTGTAACGCCCCTCGTTCGGGCCCGTACAAATAAACGTGAAATTGCTTGATCGCTGACGTCATGGCAAAGTGGCCCAAAGGGGGGCGGTGGATAGGACGGCGGACACAATGGACCGCACTGGTGTTTACGACTACTGGGTGTTTACGACTACTGGGTTCATGACGCGACTGGGATTCACAACACAGCGGCAACATGCGTCGCACTTTGGCAAATTTCCCCAGGCGGGGCATTATGCCCGATGTCCATTAATGAATCAGGGTGTCGAGGCCCAGGCAAATGACGCCATTCTCAGAAATTGCGACATTGGCAGAGATGGTGGCGTTCACCGCCCCAAACAAATTCGCGGCAATTCGAGACGCAGCCTATTACCGCCCCCCAACGTTCAATTTCCAGTCAAAAATCGACCTTCAAGAACAGCATTCCGACATCACACCCCAGGTGAAATCGAAGCAAAACAGTGGGCGTGCCCGGAGCAAATCCCTAACGCCGCGGACGCGGATTAAACAGCCCCCGGCATGATGTTTGCGTGTTAAGAATACAACCACAAAACGGTTAGACAAGTCTGCCAAAAGTGACAAAACAAAGCGTCAAGATTGCGGCGTTTTGTTGCTGCGGACGGCGACAGGTTGGCAAGTTGGCACGCGGGTATCGTAGCGAGAATTCGAACCCGTGGGAACTTTCAAGCCTCTTAATGCGTAAACAGTAATGCGCATATGGTCACTTAGGACGCGATTCTAGGATGTGATTCATTGGTGCATCACTGGGGTAGATTCACTAGCGTCCTCGAAATGGTGAGTGCGTGAATACAAATCTTGCTGAGAAAGTGGAATGAGCCCTTTTGGGTAGAGCGATTTTTAGGCTCGAAACGTTAGCCTCGTTCGCTTTCTTATTTTACATAGAAGGAATAGGAAATGGTTTCTCTCAATTCGAATTCCGAACACACGACGATACGCGGCGGTTTCGATTCTCCGGCGCTGCGACAGGATGACAGTCCGTTGCGGAGTCAGGAAGAATTGTCGGATTCGCTAGGGATGTACCTAAAACAAATGGGCCGCACCTCGCTGTTGTCAGCAGACCAGGAATTGGCACTGGCGGTGCAGATGGATGATGCCCGTACCCTATTTCGACATAATCTGCTGCGCGTTCGCTTCATTGCCGAGGATGCCGTTGTATCGCTTCACGAGATCGTGACGGGAGATGCGCGGGCAGACCGAAGCCTCAGCTACGCCGTCACGGACGAGAAGGTCAAGCGTCAAACCCTCAGCCGACTCGAACCGAATGTTCGCACACTCCAATCGCTGCTCGCACTGAACAACGCCGACTACGAAGCGATCCGCGATCGTCGATTGACATTGGCGCAACGTAGTGAGGCTCGCAGCCGCTATCTGCGTCGCCGAGAATCGATCGTGACCTTGATCGAAGAACTTGGGTTGCGATTGCCGGCGATCGAACAGCACTATGAAAATTTGCTCTGGATGAACCGCCGACTCAAAATCTTGCGAGAGCGTCGTTCGGAATTGACACTCGAAGAGCATGCCGAATACGAAACCATTTTGCGGCGTACCCAACACTCTAGCTGCGGACTGGATCGACGAGCCCAGGAACTCGAGCGTGCCTATTCGCTTTACACCTCGACCAAACAAAAGTTGGTCGAAGCCAATCTTCGCTTGGTCGTTTCGATAGCGAAAAAGTATCGCGGTCGCGGCTTAGCCTTTTTGGATTTGATCCAAGAGGGCAACTCGGGATTGATGCGGGCGGTCGAGAAATTCGAGGCCAGCAAAGGCTTTAAATTGTCGACCTATGCAACTTGGTGGATTCGCCAAGCGATCGGTCGTGCCGTTGCTGAACAAAGCCGCACGATTCGTATCCCCGTGCATGTCGTTGGCGAGATGAATGAATTGCAACGAACGATCAGCGATCTTTATCAGCAACTAAGTCATCGGCCTACCCATCGTGAAGTGGCCGATACCGCAGGGCTGAGCGATGAACGGCTGGTCGTACTCGAACGTTCATTGAGCACTAGCTACAGTCTGGATAACAGCTCGGCCGGCGAGGTCCCTACGAATCTGCGTGATATCCTGCAGGAAGAAGATACCGCGCCGCTGGGCACCGAAGTGGATGCCAATTCGTTGAGCCACCGCTTGGAATCGCTGCTCGATCAGCTTGATGAACGCGAACAGTCCATTGTGCGAATGCGTTTTCGGTTTTGATGACTACTCACCTCAAACACTGTCGGAAGTGGCAAAGGTGTTCAACATCAGCCGTGAACGAGTGCGACAAAATCGAACGTCGTGCGTTACGAAAACTGCAGCAGCACAACGAGATCAACAGCCTAGTCGGTTTCCTTGACTAGCTTTC
>NZ_ANOG01001016.1 GCF_000346295.1 Rhodopirellula maiorica SM1
CAAAGCGAGCGTTGGTCGTCGTCGATCTGCCATTCCCCGAGGGCCAGCGAGAAATTTCTCGCAGCGTCGATTGTGCGGCGCGGGTGTTGAAGGAAACGAAGTGTCACGCCGTTAAACTCGAAGGAGGCGCCGAGCAGGCCGAGCGAATCGAGACTTTGGTGACTGCCGGAATCCCCGTCATGGCGCATGTCGGGCTGCGACCTCAGAATATCCACGTCGACGGTGGTTACCGGGTGCACCGCGAGATCGATTCGCTAGTGACGGATGCACTGGCAGCTGAAAAAGCGGGGGCGTTCGCCGTGTTGGTCGAATGTGTCACGGTGGATGCCGGAAAAGCAATCACCGATGCGGTTGCGGTGCCGACCATCGGTATCGGTGCGGGGCCACATACGACGGGGCAAGTGCTTGTTACCAACGATTTGATCGGTTTGACTCAGGGGTACACGCCGAAATTTGTGCGGAAGATTGCCGATGCATCGTCGCTGATTCGCGACGCCGCGACGACCTATCGCGACGCTGTCGACGACCGGTCGTTCCCGGGGGCGAGTGAATCTTTTTAATTCGTCGGGTTGACGCGGATGTAGCGATTGCAGCGAGAGGATGCCAGAAACGCTTAATCCAACCGCCCCCCCGATTGCGAATCGGTTAAGCCTTGGCAGAGAAATTGCCGAAGTCGGTTTTGATATCGTTTCTCCAGCTGACTGCTCAAACCCCAGACGCTCCTAAGATGGGGGCGTCATCGCTGCAAGGCTTGTAACCATGGATGGAATTACTGGCAACCGGCTCGATGTGGCCACGTCGTCAATGACGCTGTTTCGACGCGTGTTGACGATGATTGCCGTGGCCGGTTCGCTGCTGCCATCGCTTGCCATTGGGGGCGAAGGCATGCTGGAATTCGATGCACCCGCTGCTGACCGTCCGCTAAACAATTTCGACAAGCTTGATCTGCCAGGACCTCATCGATACGAGCCGCTATTTGGTGTTGACGTCGGTGGTTTGGCGTTGAAACGATCGGGGCCCGATGCGTTTCCACTGCTGTACACCGATTCCAGCGAGTTGGTGGAAACAAGTGATGCGATCGATCCCGAGATCAAACTTGGCACTCGAATCTCGGTGACGCTTTTCAATCTGACACGCTATGCCCCTGGGGTCGATTTTGACTTTGTGTTTTTATCGGTCGATGACATGGTGGCCGAAACGCAATTTGACGCCAGCAACTACACCACGACTAATTTGAATCCGTTGTTCTATGGTGGTTCGCCGGTAAGCCCAGACCCAAGTTACACAATGTTTTTGGACTCGGATCTCGATTCGGCCGAATGGATGATCGGTTACCGGCCGATACAGCGGATTCGGTTGTCTGCCGGGCTACGTTGGATTCGCTTGGACGAGACGTTTGACGTGATCGATACTGCGTCACTAGCAACGTCGACGAGATTGGGATTCTTTTCCACTGCGTCGAACGAGGCGTTTGGATTTCAAATCGGCGGCGAAGCCACGTTGTGGACGAACGGCCGATCGCGAATTTACGCCCGAGGCAAATATGCGGCGCTGAACAACGAGGTCCAAGGTTCCGCCGTGGCTTTGAACACGTCCTTCACGTATGAAGGCGAAAAAGATACATCGTTGGTCGATGTCGAAATTGGTGGGGCGATGTGGTTGTGCAGTTGGGCGTCACTGCAATTGGCCTACCAAGGGCTTTGGCTCGAGGACGCGGTCGGAGCGCTCGAGCAATCCTCGAGCCAATCGTTTTTCGATGCCTCGACCCAGACACCGGCGTATCACGATTTGAACTGGAATGGTCTGAATTTTGGATTCAGCATGGTTTGGTAAGCGATCAATCGCCAACACCGAGGTCGTCGTCAAAGGCTTCGAGGATCAGTTTTAGCTCGGCTTCCTCGTGCTGGGCAAACGAACGCAAGAAAGTGTCGTAGCGAACCAGCAATCGGGCGATCTTTTCTTCTTGATCGGCGGCCACCTCGCTAGCGGATTCACTCAAGTGACGAATCGCCTCGAACAGCGTGGTGTGCTGAGAACGTAGCGTTTCCGCATTCGTGCTCAGTTCCGGCGAGGTGTCAATCGCTTCGTCAAAATAGCCAAACGCCTCTTCGAGTGAAAAGTGTAGCGCCAGCTGATCTCGGAATTCAGAAAACAACTCGATGAGTTCGAGCCAATGGTTGGTCGCAATTTTCGGATGTGACACCATTGGCCCAATCTTATCGACCAACACTTTCAAGTGATGGTTGTCGTCCTTGATGTCTTTTAAGAACGCTGCGTTAACGGCTAATCGCCGAGTCGAGGTTGCATTATCGGTCATGTCGACTACTCGCGTTTGTGTTTTAAAGAGAATCTCATTCTAACACGGGGTGGATCAAGCAGGGGAGCGTGATCCGGTGGATAGGCGAACAAAGCTAATTTTACGCGATTTCAATCGTCAGCGGTACAACTTTGTCGATCGAGGTTGACTTTAAGTGCAACATCAACAGCCGATCAAAACCGAGTGCCACTCCCGTGCTGGCGGGGAGTCCCCGCCGCATAGCGTCTAGTAGTGTGTTGTCCACCGGAAGCGCTGATTCTCCGCAAGCGATTCGTCGCTGATTGTTGGCTCGGGTCCGCTCGATCAATTCGTCGGCGTCGAGTAATTCATCATAGCCATTGGCAAGCTCAACGCCTTTGAAAAACATTTCAAAGCGAGCGGCACATTGTTCGTCGTCCGCCGCTTGACGTGCCAATGCCGCTTGGGTGAGGGGGTAGTTGCGGACGATCACCGGTACTTCGCCGCCAAGTTTGGGTTGAACATGATGAGTAAACAACACGTCCAGCATCGCATCGCGGTCCTTGGCGATATCTTTAGCAAGCAAAACATCAATGTCCGCGGTTTCGGATTGTAACCGCGTCAACGGTGCCGTGATCGGATCCATTTTCAGGGCTTCTGAAAACGCGTCACGATAGGTGGTCACGTCAAAGCGAGCGGTCTCGAACACCTCGCACGCTAACGTTCCGGTGGTGTTGATTCCCGAGCTAATGTCGGCTCCGACGTCATACCATTCTAACATCGTAAATTCGATGTTATGCAGCGGACCACGTTCGCCAGCCCGAAACACCGGTCCGATGCTATAGATCGACGGCGCTCCGGCGGCGAGCATCCGTTTCATCGCCAACTCGGGTGATGTTTGCAGGTAGAAGCATTCGGGAAGATCCGGTTCAGCAAGAGCAAGTTGTTGGGTCGCAATCGTCAACGGGTTGATGTACGGATCGACGATGCAATCACGCGACAAGCAAGGGGGCTGCACTTCGAAGAAATTCCGCTCGTCAAAAAACGCTCGGACTTGCCGAAGCAGCCGAGCGCGAGCACGGATGTGGTCAATATTGCAGCGTGAATGGTGAGACATCAATTGCCATCGGGGCGAAAGATCTTTTGCAGGATCGCCACGTCGACCCATTGGTCGTTCATGCGGCCGATCTCTTTCTGGATGCCGACCATCTCGTAGCCATGACGATAATGAAATGCAAGGCTGCGTTGGTTGTCGGCAATGATTCGAGCAACCGCATGATGCAAATTGCAATCGATACAGTGCTGATCGATTTTCTGTTGCAATTGGTTGCCGATTTGGCGGCCTTGGCCATCCGGGGCGATGTAGATTGCGGTCTCGCAACAGAATCGATAGCCGAAGCGGTCGCTGTAACGACGCGCCGATGCCCATCCGAGTACGTAGTCAGCCGATGCGGCGACGTACCAACCATCCGGTCTGGGTTGCTTGATCCGCTGGCCTACCATTTCGGACGACAGATGAACCGTGTCAAACGTGGCACCGCCGACATCGACATAGTGATTGTAGATTTCAGCGACGCGTGACGCGTCGTTCTCGGTTGCATGGCGAATACGAATGCTGAAGTCGGATGGTGGCATTGCACTGGTTAATCAAAGAATAGCTCAACAGAATCATCAGAGCTGCGATTGTTCGCGAAGCCAACATAACGCATCACGGACCGCAGGCAAATGTTGTTCATCCATCACGCCATCGTGGTCGAGCCCGTCAAGTTTGACAAGCATTTGAGGTCCGGCGAAGGCATCGCGAATGCGTTGTTGTAGTGTGGGGGGAACGAGCGAATCGTTTTGGCATTGCAGAAAGATTGCCGGCACGTTGACGCTTGCGGCGGTATAGATCGCATTCATGGCGGGCGCCAATTGGTCGGCCACCGGATGGATCAACCGCCCGAACGGATAACGTCTAGCAATGTGTTTGACTACCAAATCCACCGGGGGCGGATTTCGCAATAGCAGCCCTGAAATCCGAGACGAGCTTTGTTGCGCGATCGCAGCGACGTGCAGCGCGGTGGCACAACCGAGGCTGTTGCCACACAACCAAATCGTTGGCACCGTCGTGTATCGTTGTTGGTAGCGATCGATCGATGCTTCGAAAAAATCGATCGCCGCTTCGGCAATGCGGCGGAGTGTCGGACGGCCGGCACTGTTGCCATATCCCGGTGGGTTCCAGGTCCAAGCGTGCGTACGGACATCCCGCATCATCTCCGTAGGAAACGGCGAGGAACGCTCGGCGCGTCCTGCCGTTCCAGGGAATTTCAACAGCAATAAATCGGGCGGATCCCCCGTATCGCTTTCCGCATTTCCAAAACCGGGATCGCGATAATTGGCATAGCCAAATGTCTCGAGCGGCCCAAAACGCGACGGCAGCTGCAATCGATGCTGCATGCCATGGTCCACCCGGTCGCGGGTGGGCCGGAGCACCAGTTTGTCGAGCAGGAAGCTACGGAAATGATTGATAGGCCGTTGCAGCATTTCGTTTAATGGACACGTTGACCGGGTTGAGCGCCTTCATCGATACCGAGCACAAATACCTCGGCGCCGCCGGGGCCCGCTGCGGTCACCATCCCTTCGCTCAATCCAAAACGCATTTTGCGTGGTTGAAGATTGGCGACCATCACGACCAAACGGCCGATCAGGGCTTCGGGTTCGTAAGCGGCTTTGATACCGGCGAAAACTTGGCGTCGCTCGTCACCACCGAGGCTGAGCGTCAATTTCAACAGCTTGTTGGCTTCCGGCACTTGCTCGGCATTGACCACACGCGCGACTCGCAAGTCGACCTTGGCGAAATCATCGATCGTGATCTCATCGGCCAACGGTTCGTCTTTGAGCGGTTGGTCGCTGTCGTTGAACGTGGGCAAATTGTCTTGCTTTGTTTCTTCGGCTGCCAATTCTTTGCTTTCGTCGATCATCTTCTTTAAATCCTCGGGTTGAACTCGGTCCATCATTCGTTGGAACTTGGCAACAGCGGTTCCAGTAAGTGGGGTTTTACTTTGGTCCCACGATGTAATGGGGTCGCCTAGCAGATCACCGCACTGCTGAGCCAATTCTGGCAATACCGGCGTCAAATAAATTGTTAATTGTCGGAACAGGTTCAGTGCGACCGTACAAACGTCGCGTAGCTCGTCCTGGCGATCCGCATCCTTTTTCATCTCCCACGGTTTGGCGTGCTCGACAAATGGGTTGGCAGCATCGGCAAGTTCCATGATTCGCCGCATCGCCCGAGAGTAGTCGCACGATTCGTACGCGGCGGCGATTTCGTCGCCCGCATCGGCAGCGGCTTGGAACAAACCCCCGTCGTCGGGGTAGGTCGCTGAAAGCCCCGTCGAGCTCGCGAACTTGCCAACACGGCTGGCCAAGTTGACGACTTTGCCGACCAAATCGCTGTTGATTTTGTCGGTGAATTCATCGAGCCCAAGATCGATGTCTTCCACCCGAGCGGTCAATTTTGTGGCGTAAAAGTAACGCAGGTACGCTGGTTGGGTGTGTTTCAGATACGTTTCGGCCGACACCAGCGTGCCAGTCGATTTGCTCATTTTCTCGCCTGTCACGGTCAGAAATCCGTGAATGCGAACTTTGGTCGGCAGACTGTAGCCCGCTGTTTTTAGCATTCCAGGCCAGAACAGCGTATGGAAATAGGTGATGTCTTTGCCGATGAAGTGATGGATCTCGCAATCGTCCGATTTCCACCAATCTTCGAGCTTTTCGCCATGGGCATCACACCACTGTTTCGTGCTGGCGATGTAGCCAATCGGAGCATCGAACCAGACGTACCAGTAATTGCCAGGCGAGTCGGGGATCTCAAATCCGAAATACGGTCCAGGGCGGCTGATGTCCCAGTCGCGAAGTTCGTTGGCCAGGAAATGGCCTTTCAGATAGTTGGCTGTTTCGCTTTGCAACGCATCACTGCTGTCGATCCATGTCGCCAAAAATTCGTGCAGCTTGTCGAGCTGGACAAATAAGTGGGTGGCTTTGCGAATCTCGGGGGTCGCGCCGCTGAGTGTGCTCTTGGGGTCGATCAAGTCCGCTGGACTGTACGTATGTCCGCATACGCAATTGTCGCCCGGTTGGTCTTTCTTGCCACATTTGGGACAGGTGCCGCGGACGAAGCGGTCGGCCAGAAAGGTTTGGGCTTCGGGATCGAAAAGCTGCTCGATTTCGCGTTCGGCGATCAAGTCGTTCGCTCGCAGCGATTTCCAAAATTCGCCACACAATTCGCGGTTGGCGTCGCTGTGGGTGCTGCCGTAGTGGTCAAACTCGATGCCAAATCCGCTGAAATCGCGTTGATGCGATTCGCTCATAGCGGCGATCAATTCTTCTTCGCTGCGACCTTCCTTGCGGGCGCGAATCATGATGGCGGTGCCGTGAGTGTCGTCGGCACAGACGTAGATGCAGCGGTTGCCACGCAATTTTTGGAATCGCACCCAGATATCGGTTTGGATGTATTCGACCAAATGCCCGATGTGGATCGGACCGTTGGCGTAGGGCAGGGCGCTGGTGACAAGGATTCGGCGAGTCATCGAGATTGATTTTGGAACGTTGTGAAGGGGGAAACTGCCAAGAATCGGACAATCGATTTTTGTCGGCAAAGTATCAAACGGGGGGATGCCGCGAGCGTCTTGGCCGGATTGTAGCTTTGAATCTCGTTTTCGACGACGCGGGGCGACGATCTGTACACGTTTTTGCCGCTTCAGCGGAATGAACAAATCGAAGAAAAATGGTTGGGAAACTCAAAAAAAACTAAAGTTCCACCCAGATCGCCGGCATTGATCTTGCCTCGCCGGGGTGAATTCATGCAGGATTGCGATCCTCAGATGACCCAAATCCAGCAGGGACGTTGGAAAATTGATGCGGTCGTCTCCGCTTCGGTAGGCCTTGGATGGCTCATCCGAAATGAACACTACCGTCCATGGAGGGACGAGCGTGATGAAGATAATGTTCGCGATCGCGATGGCATTTGTAGCGGCAACAAATTGCTTTCAAGGTGTCACGGCTCAAGCCGCAGGCGCCATTTTGATCGACTTTTCTTCTTCGCAGTGTCCTCCCTGTCGAGCGATGCAGCCCGTGTTGGCCAAATTGGAACAATCCGGCGTTCCCGTGCGGCACGTCGATGTTCAAGCCGAACCTGATCTGACCCGCCGCTACGGAATCCGTCAAACGCCCACCTTTGTCGTGGTTTCCGGTGGAAAAGAAGTCACGCGTTTGGTCGGCGCTCAGTCGCTTGCGGATTTGCAAAATGCATTGGCGGTCAACCCCGGCGGTCCGTTGGTGCAAACCGGATCGATGACCCGCACGGGCGACCCGTTTCCAGCTCCCCAAACTCGCTTGGCTCCCATCGGCCGATTGCCTGTCGGCCAATCTCAAAACCAAGCCGCCCCGAACCAAGCCGCCCCGAACCGAGACGTCCAGGGGCAAACATTGACCACGGCCACCAACCGCGATGCCACTCGATCGATCGAGCCAATGCCAAGCTTGAGCAAAGCGGATGCGGTCGAACGAGCTCGGGCGGCGACCGTTCGTCTGCGAGTTCATGACGGAAAAGGCTACGGGGCCGGCACCGGAACGATCATTGATTCCCAAGGCGAAGAAAGTCTCGTTTTGACCTGCGGCCATCTCTTTCGCGAAACCAAGGGCGAGGGAAAAATCGAAGTTGATTTATTCGTCGCTGGCCAAGTGCACACCGTGCTCGGACAGCTGCTCGACTACGATGCGGATGATCGTGACATCGCGCTTGTCGTGATTCGTCCCGGCTTTGCGATCGATCCTGTTGAGGTGATTTCGTCGATGGATCAAGTTCGCACTGGTCAGCCCGCGTTTAGCTATGGCTGTGATCGTGGCGACGACCCCAGTCGACGTGACACCCGCGTCACGGGCGTCAACAAATACAACCAACACATCAACGCCTCGAATCTCGAAATCGAAGGTGCACCGATCGACGGACGAAGCGGCGGCGGATTGTTCGACGATGCAGGTCGTTTGATCGGAGTCTGTAACGCAGCGGATTACAAAGAAGACGTTGGGATCTATGCCGGTCCTGGTGCCGTACACTGGCAATTGGACCGCGTGAACTTGACCAGTTTGTATAAGAAAACAGCGGCCGCGGCGGCTCCTGAGCGAATGGCCAGTCTGAACCAAAATACGACCTCGCCAATGGGGCTTCCTCAATCGGCACTGCAGCCGTCGGCCATCGCCGCCCCTGCGGACTTTGCTCCTGCAAACGTCGCGCAAACAAGCAATCAAGAAGTGATCGTGATCATTCGCGATCGCAACAGCCCGCAGAGCTCACCTCAAGTGATGACGGTCAGCGAGCCGACACAGGACTTTCTGCGAATGGTCCAGCAACAGTCACGCTAATGTCGCCCGCTACCTATTGATTTCGGCGTCGATTTTGACTGCCGATTTTGGCCGCCGACGGAGCGATTGTAACGATCTGTTTTGACGCTAATGAACTAGTCGTTGCAGCTGTTTGCCGATTTGATCCAGCGGCAGGACCGAACCGATAATCTTTTGTTCGATCGCAACTTTTGCCATGCCAAAGACAACGCTGGTCGCTTCGTCCTGGGCAATCGTAGTGCCTCCTGCGTCGTAAATGCGTTGCAGTCCGTCCACGCCGTCTCGCCCCATTCCGGTCATGATCACCCCCGCACTCGCATTGCCAAACTGTTCGGCAACGCTGGCAAACAGATGAGTTCCCGCCGGTTGAAAACCATCGATCGGAGGATCATCGGACAAGCAGATTCGCGAGCCCCGGGTGACGCCGAGATGGCTGCCTGCTGCGGCAACGTACACACAACTTTGCTCGATTCGTTCGTGATCACAGGCGAGGCGAACGGGCAGGGGGATCACGCTATCGAGCCAGCTGGCAAACCCCGCGACAAAGCTGGGGACCATGTGTTGCACCAACAGAATCGGAGCCGGAAAATTGGCTGGCAACTCGCCCAGCACTTTCGCCAGCGCCGGCGGTCCGCCGGTCGATGACAGAATCGAGACCAATTGGATTTTGCCTCGTTTGGGAGGATCCGGTAGCTCGCGAACGACATTTGTTTCACCGTTGGTTTTCAGCCGTCTTCGTCGTCGTATCACTAGCACGCCCGCCATCGCTTTGACCGTTTTGACGATCTCTTTCGCCAACGCAGCGTATTTGGGCGAGTGCGGTCCTGGTGGTTTCAATAGGATCGCCAACGCCCCCGCCCCGAGTGCTTCCATTGATGCTTCGATCTCTCGGACGCGTGTGCTGGCCGAGACAATGACGATGGGCGTGGGGGCCTCGATCATGATCTCGCGTGTCGCATCCAGGCCATTCATCCCAGGCATGTTGATGTCCATCGTGATCACATCGGGATGCAATTCTTTGGCTTTCTCGACCGCTTCGTGTCCATCTTTGGCAAAACCAATCACACGAAATCCCGCTTCCTCACATAGGATCGCCCGCAACACTTCGCGCGCCGTCGCAGAATCGTCGACAATCAAGACGGTGTGCATGTTTATCTCCTTAAACCAATTGGGCTATCGTGTCGAGAAGGTTCGCTTGGTCAAAGCTGCCTTTCACGATGTATCCATTTGCACCGACTTGAACACCGCGTTCTTTGTCGTCATCGGAACCACGTGCAGTAACTAAAATGATGGGGATCTCGGCGGTGGATGTGTTGTTCCGCAGTTTTACGGTCAATTCGAAACCGTCCACTTGCGGCATG
>NZ_ANOG01001017.1 GCF_000346295.1 Rhodopirellula maiorica SM1
GGATTCCAAATCAATTTGTAGCGGTCCGTTCTCACACTGCGACTCAGGTAGACGTTCATCAATAGATCGCCGCTGTGTGTCGTGAAAATCCGCTCTCGATGCGAATCGGTTTCCCCACGCAGAACCTTGGCAAACGAACGCCCATCTAAATGATTGGGGACCTTGCCGCCTGCGATGTCGATGAGCGTGGGGAGGATGTCGACCCAGCTAACCATTGCGTCGGTGCGAGTTCCCGCTTGGATTCGGCCGGATTGTGCCACGATCAACGGCACGCGAATGCCTTCGTCGTAGAGCGTCCATTTGCCAAATGGAAATTGAGACCCGTGGTCGCTCGAAAACAGAAACACCGCGTCGTCGGATAGATGTTTGTTCGTCAACTCACGCAGTTCAGCTAAGTAGGCGTCCAAATCCTTAACCTCTTGCAAATAGCGTGAACGCTGAACTCGCGTGCGTGGAGTGTCGAGCAGTTGCGGCGGCATTGTTATCGACTGGGGATCGACCGTTGACTCACTGGGCCAAGGCACGTGTGGATCCGATACACCGACAAACAGTGCCAGCGGCCGCGGGTCCGTGCGTTCCTCTAGAAACGTCTTCACCGTTTTTCGCAGTTCGGGAATGTGCTGTCTGAGATCGATGACATCGAAGTGATAATCCGGTGCACTCCGCAAATGGGCGACCTTGCCGAAGGCGGCGGTTTGGTAGTCGAGATCGTTCAGAATGGTTGGCAATCGCAGCACGTCTTCGTTTGGATAGCTGTGATTTTCTTCGGCACCGTTGCGAGCTGGCATCAACCCGGTCAGCAATGCCGCTCGGCTGACCGCACACGATGGACTGGCGACAAACGCTTGGTCGAACACCATTCCTTCGGCTGCCAATTGATCGATCGCGGGGGTTCGAATGCTCGTGCCGCCGTACAGAGCTAGATCTGCTGCGGACAGGTCGTCCGCCAAGTACACCACGATGTCGGGCAGTCGCGGTTGATCGGCGTAAGCGGAATGGCAGAGTGCTGATAGGAACAAGCAAACGGCTAGTCGGCAGCCGGTTGAGATTCGGTCGTTCTTCATTCGCGTGATAAACATCTTGTCGGAGGGACTCGGTGGTGGGGGGCGGACTTTCGCGTCGCTGCCGGTTCGGTCAAACCGGCAGCGTGATCCACTGCGGCGATTACATTGCGGGTTACGCCAATGTCGGGACTTCAAAGCCGTTACGGTATTCTCGTTTCAAAAATCGGTTGGCCACGTCGGCATGATCGCCGATGAAGCGTTCTGTCGCGGCGTCGAGCTCCAACATTGGGCTCATCCGCAATGGTTCGCTGTTCAGATCAAGTCCATGGTTGTTCAAATGTTCGCCCATGGCTGAGACAAGATCAAGCCACCGAGGGTGATCGACCGCCTTGGCGGTGGCGGAATCAAAAACGCCTCCGGCGCGAACGGCGAGATTCGCAAGATTGCACCATCCCGTGCTGTCATTGCCGACGGCGATATCGGTGTTCAGCATCGATGCATCGCGACTGCGGACGGCATCAATGAAGTTTTGTTGATGGACGACGTCGCCCCGATTGCCTTTGAATTGTTTGATGATTCGGCCATCGGAATCCTTGGCGACGGCACGGCCGCGTTGGCCTTCTAGACTTCCGCCTTCGCCGACGACGATGTAGCCGCTGTCAGGTCCGGGGTGATTGGGGCTTGTTTTTCCGCCCGGCTCACCGGGCAGGTTCGACAACCCGATAACGACCGGGATCGATCCCGTGTCGAAAAAAGCAAAATGCACATTCGGAGTTTGACCGGCGTCATTGAACACCACACGCCCGCCGCCGGCGAGAATTCGGGTGGGAAGAGCAACGGAATCTCGGAAAACATTGTTGCGAACGTCATCGAGCACGTGGACGCCCCAATTTCCCATTTCTCCGGAACCGGTATTCCAGTCCCAATGCCAATCGTAATGCAAGGCTTCGCGATAGATCGGCTGGTCCGCCGCGGGACCGACCCACAAGTCGTAATTGACATTCTTTCCTACCTGCAGCGGAGTGGCGCGTTTGCCGATCGGGCGACGAATGCCATATCGATTCACGCGAGCAAATTGGATATCGCCAATCGCCTGTTCGTCGTGCAAGAACTGTTTAATTTCCGCCTGCATCGGGTCGGACCGTTGCTGCGTCCCCACCTGACAAATGCGATTGTACTTTCGCGCCGCTGCAACGGCCTGCTTGCCTTCCCAATGGCTGTGCGAAAGCGGCTTTTCGACGTAAACGTCCTTTCCGGCTTCCATCGCCCAGATCGCCGCCAAACAATGCCAATGGTTGCATGTTGCAATCACGACGGCGTCAATACGCTCGTCCGCGATCAATTCACGCATGTCTGTGAAACCTTTGGCCGACGGGAATCGCTCCTTCGCTACCCCCAAACGTTCTTGATCGACGTCACAGACCGCGACGATATTGACACCCGGAACCGCCTGGAATTGATCCATCAGTTTTGTGCCTCGAACACCGCAACCGATGATGCCAATACTGACTTCGTCGTTTGCATTGGCGGCACGCAACGCGCGAGCCGCCAGTGACGTGGTCACGCCGCCAGCAATCGCCGCCGAAATAAAATGTCGTCGAGAAAGATTAGCCATCGTATTCACCAGAAGTGATAAGGAGGAGTAGTTGGACCGAAATAGGAGCGAGCGTCACCTGCTTGAATCGCGCAAGCATGGTGACGTGAACCCTGGGTAAAATTTATCGGACTTCAATTTTGATTGCGCCGCTAACTTCCTCTTGCAAGACCCAGCGGTCACCGGTTCGTTTTGCGACGGCTTGTTTTCCATCCACCATGACACCGCTCGTTCCGTCAGCGGCGGGCAAGTCGAGCTTGGCCGTCATCCCCTCAGGAAGGCTGAGTGAAAGCGTGAAGGTGGATTCGTTCTGCCAGTCGACTTCAATTGGTCCGCGTGACGTGGGGACCTTGCCGCGTGCAAACTCTAGTTCGGCCGGGCGAGGCTGGATGATCACAGTCTTCCAGCCCGGGGCTGCAGGTTGGACACCCAGCACGTATCGCGGCAACAGATTCGCCGGTGCTGCGCCCCAGGCATGGTTCCAGTCTTGATTCGGCTTGTACTTCATCTCCCAGGCTTCCCAGGAAATCGTCGTGCCACTTTCGACCATGTGTTTCCAACTGCGGTCCCCATCGGCGGTCATCAATGCAACCGCTTTCTTGTCGCTGCCGTGGTTGAATAGAGCTTCCATGAAATACTGGGCCGCATAGACGCTGCATCGCATTCCCTGTTTCTCGAGCCACGCAATCACACCGTCAAGCTTGTCCTCAGGGACCAAGCCAAACGCCAGCGGGAAAAAGTTCGCATGGATGCTGCTGTGATCGGTTCCGACCCCATCGCGATAGAGCCCGGCATCTTCATCAAACAATTTTTCTTGGAATGCGGCACGTGCGAGTTCCGCTCTCGATTCAAATGCCTCGGCGTCCTCCTGCTTGCCAATCGCCCGTGCCATCGTCGCCATCTGCTGCAACGCTTTGATGTGAAATGCATTGACCACGGTGTTGATTTCGGTGAACACGAAACCGTCACGTTCCTTTTGTGGCCAATCGACGATGTCGTGTCGGTTGCGATCCAGTTCATCACTGCGAACCAATCCATCGTCGCCGCTGCGGTGCAGCAGCGTTTTGGTCTTGAGCGATTCATAGCGATGTTTCAACCACTCGTTATCACCCGAGTACATCCATTCGGCGTGTGCCATGAACACCATGTGCGGCGACCATTCGGTTGGCCAAGTTCCGTTTTCCATCAAATGGTCAAACGTCCGAGCGGCCATCTTCACGTTGTCGTCGGTCGTGTAGTGGCTCAGTTGATTCAGATAGGCGTCGGCTTCATAGGGAATCCGCTCGCGATCGCCATCGACATAGACACCGGCAAAGGTTGTTGCCTTGATGCTGTATTTACACAAATCCCAGATGCGGTTGAGTGTTTCGTCCGAACACTCGAATGCACTTGCATCGTCGTTCCAAGTCGCCGAGTAGGCCGCTCGGCGGCGAACGCGTTCGAACGGGTAATCTGCAGCGACCCCTTCGATCTCGACCCAACGAAACGGCATCACCGAACGCCAAGCCGGTGGTGTTAGTACGGCGGGCGGGTTGGCATTCATCAGCCCCGCTTGCTCCACATTGCGAGCATCCACCGGAGCCGGAACGATCCACGTTCCTTGCTGGCCACTGATGCGAATGGGCGTCACTCCATATCGCACCGTTCCTGGTGGATTTCGGTCGATGCGGCCATCGGCTAGTTTTTCGCCAAAGTGAACGCTCGCCGATCCGCGGCCTGCGGGAACCGGCATCGCGATGTTGCCGAAGGCAGCTTTGCCAAAATCAATCAGCGTGACTTTGTCGTTGATACGTTTGATCGAAACCGGTTCTTGCTCGGTCAAGTCGACGTGCTGCTCAGCCGGAATGACCGGCAATTCTTTGATGAACAGATTGCGGAAGCGATAGGTCTGGCCTTTTTCACCGTGATGTTGGATGCCGATGAATCCGCTTGCATCTTTCGCATCGCGAAAACGAACGGTTTCCACTCCGTTCAGTTCAATCCGGATCACGTCCTTGACGCAAGTGATGACAAAACGATTCCAGCCATTGCGATTCAGTGCGTTACGTACGTGGGGTTCGGCAAAAAAACGCTGCGATTCTTCGGCGTGCTCGAGGAACTGATCCGTCGATCGCCCTTCGGTGCTGGGCCAGATCCAACCGCGACGGGCTTCGTCATACAGTCCTCCCGACCAGCGTCGATCCGACCCGTCACACTCGGCTTGATAGCCGTAGACTTTCTTCTCGGCGTCGGGGTCGATGTGACAGCGGAACATGACACCGGAATTGGCGGGGCCTTCGGGCAAGTGAATCTCAACGCTGACCCGGAAGTCCGAATATTTCTTCTCGGTAACTAAAAAGAACTTCTTGTCGCCAATTAAGTGAATTTCGCCGTCCACGACTTTCGCTTCGCCGTGCGGATAGGGATTCCGCCATCCCGTTAAATCTTTGCCGTTGAACAGCGGCGTGTAACCGCGGCTAAGCATTGCATCGAATTCGTCGATTCCGCTCTGACTTGACACAGGTTTTGAGATCGACGCGTTCGATGCATCTTGCGAGTGCGCGGTTTGAAACGCTGCCAGAACAGAGAGTATCAATAGGGTGAATCGAGGTTTCATGCTGGAACAGGGGTTTGATTGGTTTAACACGGATGCAGATCTAGGCTCTTTCTGAAAAGCGGTTTCTCGCTTCGCGAGAGCGGCTTTTTTCCACAACTTTCGCGGAGCGAAAGGCGACTTTGAAGCGTTTTCAGACAGAGCCTAGAGGTTCTGCCGAACAAAACGACAGAAAAGACTGACGTGGTCCCCACATCAGTCTTTTCATTCTTAGGAATCGTGATTGGCAAACAGGACGAAGCTAAACGCGACACTCGTCCGGTCGCGTGCAAAGGTCCTCGTATGGAGTGATTCCCGTCCCAATTGAAGTTTTTTGCGCGAAACTTGAGAATTATTTACGTTTTCCGCTTTCTTCACGACTCTCTATTTCAATCAGGCCGATGCACCTGGAGCGACTGAGTAAGGACGAAAAAAGGCTGAAGCGGAAACCACAACAGCCTTTGATCGATTTTGTCATACAGTGACAGAGTCGCTACTCACGTGTGCCGATATCACCGGCCTCCGCTGCAAGCTTCGCTTCCTTCTCAACCAACGCATTGTAGTCGTCAATCTGCTCCTGGCTGAGCCCGTCGGCAACCGAGCTTGATTCTGACGTCGAGCAACCGACCAACACGCTGGCCAGCAGCAGGCAAAATGTTGCTGTCGCTTTCATTTGTTAATCCTCGTTTTCTATATATGAATTCGCATGTTTCTCAAAAATCCCTACTTCGAGGGAAAGAACAAAAAACGCCGTGGCAGCCTCGCCGGCATGACTGGCGACGAGGCTGAAAATTGGCACAGGTTGGAAAGGCAATTTCGCCAACAACGGCGACACCTTCAACACCTTAGAACTCCGAGTCAATGACTTCCTTGGCGGCGCGAGTTCCCAAGGCACCCCACAGTCCATAAGGGCTTTGGGCACCGGCAACTGTCGCTGGCGATCCGTGATACGAGATCATTGCCGTGTTGCTATTACCCGCTTCAATCGAATCGGTGATGAACTTCACAGCTCCATCGCCCATCAAGACGTGGGCCCCACCTTGATGACGACTGGAAACGGTGACCATCGAGTCGTTGCTGGTGAATCCGCCAGTACAAATGCCTGAGTTGGGCGGAAGGATTGTGTGCACTTGAGTAAAGAAGTGCATCGCGTCATGCCAGCGATAACCGCGTCCAAGCAGCGAGCTCACTGAACCTCCCGCACCTGCGTTCCAGAATTGCGGTCGTTCGGGATCATGATGCTGATCCATGAATCGAGGATTTTTCCGGCACTCGGCGCGTCCGTGGCCACTCTTGTCGTTGTACGCTGAATCTTGCGGGAACGATGTTCGGACATCCGCATCGCCAAGGTCGGTCGTCAATTCACCACACATCACGGTGTTGGCCAAGCCATCCAGCGTATCGCGAAATCTCATACGGCTGTTCATCACGAACATGCCTCGATGAACTTTTCGCGAACGCGTCGCCTGGGTTTGATTGTTCGCGGTATAGGGCATGGTTGCCCCCTTAGAGACCTTGTGGACGAATATTTTGCCCTCGCGAGACATCACCGACGAATCGCCCATGCATGCCCCGTAATTGGTTCGACCAAGTGCCGGCAGCCCTTGTCCCGGATCGCTGGGACAGCGGAAAGACGCAATATTCGTCGCCCATGGCCCATAGTCGATTCGCGCGACCCCCGGTCCCATGGCTTGCCATGATGGGTTTTTGGCAGAGCCATCAGCTTTTACATTCAGAGGATTTGAAATCTGTTCCCAAAGCGCCTGCTGCTCAATGAACGGCAGCACGCTAATCAAAAACGATCCACGCCGGTTTATACTCGTTCCATTGTTGTCACCCGCGTAAATTTGCTGCCCCGCTGGCCGATCGGTGCCGGTACCATGAATCGGCAACCCCTTGTACGCGGAATGGTAATTGTGAATCCCCAAGCCAATTTGCTTGAAATTGTTGCTACAGCTCATACGCCGAGCGGCTTCCCGAGCCGCCTGCACGGCCGGCAACAATAAACCAACTAGGACTCCGATGATCGCGATCACGACCAGTAATTCGACAAGAGTGAATCCAGTACGATGACGATTCATTCGAATAACTCCACATGCGAGAAAAGAGAAAAGAGCAGGCCCAAGCGAAACGCGACACTCATCCGGTCACGTGCAATGGCCCTCGTGTGGAGTGATTCCCGCCCCATTTGCGGTTTTTAGCGCGAAATCTGAGAATTATTCTCGTTTTCCACTCCATTCTCCTATTTTTTAAAAAATCAAAAGAAAGATCGCAAAAAGAAAGAAGCATTTCGGGAATAAGAATGTTCACCCTGGCTTGGTTCACTTCACCTTGCACATTCAGGTCTCATCTCAGTATTAACAAGGAAACAAGTCATCGCCGAGGAAGTATCTCAAGACGAGTTTGTGCGTTTGCTTGCGATGCACTCAAGCAAGGTGATGTCGTTCATCCGCATCCTGACGATGAATCGCCAGGATGATGCTGAAGAGATCTTTCAATTAACCTGTGTCGTACTGTGGCAGAAGTTTTCGCAGTACGATCCGACGGGAAATTTCGCGGCCTGGGCATGCCGCATCGCGCATTACGAAACGCTCAAGCATCGCGAATCAAAGCGTCGTATCAAACTATTGAGCGACGATGCGCTTGAGGCGTTGGCCGAAGCGGCGATGCCTATTTCCGCCGAATTGAGTGAACGTCGAACTGCTTTGTCGGATTGCCTAAAGAAACTGCCAGCCTCGGATCACGACTTGATTCGCCAAAAGTACTTCGAAGGTTTAAGCGTCGGTGAGATGTCAAGTCGATTGGGACGCTCGACGCATGCGATCTATCGTGAATTGAGCAAGATACATGGCATATTATTACGGTGCGTACAACGCTCTGCCACTGAGGCACTTTCATGAATACGGACAACCATCCATTGCAAACATTACGCACCCTGATCGTGAAATCGCAGTCGGAATCGCTGAGCGAATCCGAGATCGCCGAGCTTAACGAGTTGATTTGCTCTGAAGGTGGCGCCCCCGAAGCTGCGGCGCTGATTGACCAGCTCTGTGCCTTCAGCGACTCGGGCAGACTTGACTCTTTGCCAATGGCAGAGGTCTTGTCCGAAGCATTCAGCCACCCGCAAACGCCTAAACATGAACAACGCCGAGCGGGATTGTCTGCGACGTCCATTGCGACTTCGCCCCATAAAACGCCCAAGACATTGTCCGGCGCTGACGCGGTATCGTCGCCAGAGCAGGTCTCGGTATCTCGGAGCCCCGGGGGCTGGACGAAAGCCTATTGGTGGGTCGGCTTAGCCGCCAGCCATCTGTTGATCGCATCCTTGGCGTGGTCACTTGCCAAACCTTCGCCGCGCCATCCCTCTTTCGACAATAGGTTCAGCGCCGAACAGACCGTCCAAGCCAAGCTGCCACAACTCGTTTCGATGACAGCATGCGTGTGGAGTTCGACGGGTGACCTCGTTCCGACGATCGGAGAGCCGATCGAATCGGGTGAGGTGCTAAAACTGGTCGAAGGAATTGCAGAATTAAGAATCGGTGAAGGCACTCCGGGGGAAGCACTGGTACGAATCGAGGGACCAGCGAGCGTTTCAATCGGAGCCGACGGCCAAATTGGGCTGCTGAATGGTTCGATGACCGCCAAGTCACTCGGGACCGGCAGCAGAAACGTAACAGTGAACACCACGATCGGCAAAATTCTTGTCGATGGGCAAAGTTCTATCGGGCTGGTCTCAAGTGACTCCGAAACGGAAGTTCATCTATTTACTGGACGAGTATCGGTGGAACTGAATCAGGCGGACTTTGGCCTGAGCAATATTTACTTGGAAGAAGGAGAAGCGGTGCGTCTTTCCCTCACGTCGGGAGCGGGTGTATCGGTTGTCAAGTTCGAGGCTTCGGAGGCCAACTTTGTCTCGGCTAGGTCCCCCGGTTTTGATCCGCTGGATTTGGGGAAAAAATACGTTGACGCCGTTTTGGATTCACAGCCAAGCATCTATTGGCGGTTCGAGGAACTGAAGGGCGAGTTTTCGGAATTCGTTGAAAACCAAGGTAGCGCGCCAGGCATGAACGCGATCGTGGTTGGCAATCCGGGATGGCGAAAGTACGGTGGTAATCGTGTTGCCGAATTCGGGACCTCAAGATCCTCGGCCTTTCGCTGCGTCGAGCCTTGGCCAGAAAAACCGCTTGATAATTACACGGTTGAGATGTGGGTTAAACCGCAACTGTTTCACCATGGCGAAGTGTTTTGCATGCACGGGGTTGAGAGTTTGGCGGATGGCCGATACCAACATACGATGATGCTCGAAACCACTGCCCAGCACTACTTTACCCATCGCTTGAGTGATTCGCCGGCCAACCGATTTCGGTTTGTACATCGTCGACTTGGGGCGCCGCAGCCGATCAGCGCCACCAGTTTGTTCGCGGACGGGCAATACCAAGCTCGGGTATGGCAACACGTCGTGGCGGCGAAGAAAGAGGATCGCCAAATGTTGTGGGTTAACGGCCAACTCGCTGCCGAACGAAACAACCCCGTTCCGCTTGATGAAAAAGTGCAAATCCTAGTGGGACAGGTTTACCCCGATTCGCTCTATAGGCGATTCGTTGGGCAGATCGACGAGGTTGCGATATATGATCGCTGCCTAACCGCCGCCGAGTTGAGAAAGCACATCAAAGCAGCGGGACGATCGGTCGCACCAGGTGGTGACGCAGGATTGAAGGTGGTGACACCAGAATCGAATTGATACAGCCGAATTGATACGGCAGCCAACGAGACGGCGGATTGGTTACGACGAAACTCGCCCGAATTTTTGGCTATTGCGATATTTCCGCGGTGATGAGTTCATTAAGGTTCGGAATTGTCGGCTGAAGTAGTTGCTGTCCGAAAATCCCACCGCCAACGCGATCTCGGTAATCGTTTTGTCCGTTTGGGAAAGCAATTTGCACGCCTGCCGAACCCTCAAACGAATCAAGTACGCAATCGGAGGACAACCCATCGTTGCCTCGAACGCGCGCAAAAAATTTCGACGCGACATGCCGGAGATTTCAACCAGTTCATCGAGTGTGATGGGGTCGGCATAGTGACGCTCGATCAGTGAAATTGCTTCTGCGATTCGCAGCAATGATTTGCTTTGTGGGTTGCGTGATTTGCTGTAACAACGAGAGAGAAACGTCGCCAATTGTAAGAAAGTTGTCGTTGCCATCACACCAAATCCCGAGCCGCGGGTGCTCAGTTCTTGGTCGAGTTGGTCCACCAACGTAATCGCATGCACTAGCTCTGGCGGAGACAGTTGCAATCGACTGTTGAATCCGTGGCGTTTACGCCATGCAGGTTCGAGTGTGAACAGGGCATGGTACCCCGGCAGCGATGGCAGGTCATTGAGTGTCATCGGCAGGTCATCTGCGTCAAACAACACGTTGATCAGCCGCAATTGGTCCATATTCAAATAATCATGAGGACGCGTTGGCCCGATGACAAAGGTGTCGCCTGTTGCCAGTTCGTAGGTGTCTTCACCAGTGATGTGTTCCCCTTTGCCACCCGTGATGATGACAATTTCGGAGAACTCGTGAGAGTGCAATCCGAAGGGCTGTTGAGGGTCACGACGCTCCACAACAATGGGAAATCCGTCCTGGTGAAACCAGTCCTGTTTCTTTAGCACTTGCATTAAAAGCCAAAGCCCGTAAGGTAAGTTTCAATACCGCTAGGCAGCGGAGATGTTGTGGACCGCGTCCTCCGAGGATATTTGGCGGGTCTCTGTGAATGGCCCTATTGTGCTACTTGCTGGCGAAATCGTCAAGGTTTTCTTTTCGTTGATGGTCTATCTTTGGAACTCGCTCAATCGCGATTCCCCTCAAACGATCTCGTACCCTTTTCACCGGATCTATCTGAATGACGAACAAATCCAACATCCAAAAAGCGTACGAGCTTGCCGTCGAGCAATACGAGTCTCAGGGGGTGTATGTGCAGCAGGCGTTGGACCGCATGCGCGATGTCGCCATTTCGGTCCACTGTTGGCAGGGCGATGACGTTGTCGGATTCGAAGGTAACGACGGAGCATTGGGGAACGGACTTGCCGTGACGGGCAACTACCCAGGGCGAGCACGAACCTCGGATGAGCTTCGCAGTGATCTGCAGTTCGCATACTCGCTGATTCCAGGCAATCACCGATTGAATTTGCATGCCCTGTACGGTGAGTTCCATGGGGCCGTTGATCGAGACGCGATTGGTGTCGAACACTTTCAGAGTTGGATTGATTGGGGCCGCGCTCAGAACGTGGATCTCGATTTCAATCCGAGTTACTTCTCGCACGAAAAAGCAAGCGACGGATTCACGTTAGCGCACCCTGATTCCGGCATCCGCCAGTTTTGGATCGATCACGGGATCGCCTGTCGCAAGATTGCTGCTGCGATGGGCCAAGCACAGGGCGATCCTTGTGTCAATAATTTCTGGGTCCCAGACGGGTTCAAAGACATTCCGGCCAGCCGAAAAGATCCTCGCCAGCGACTTGCTGCGTCGCTGGACGAAATCTTTACCGAAAAGCTTTCAGCAGAACACACGCTTGATGCTGTGGAGTGCAAACTTTTTGGGATTGGCAGTGAGAGCTACGTCGTTGGATCGCATGAGTTCTATATGGGTTATGCCATTTCACGAAACAAAGTGCTTTGTCTGGATGCGGGACACTTTCATCCCACCGAAGTGGTCTCGGACAAAATTTCATCGGTGCTGATGTATGTACCGGAGTTGCTTTTGCACGTCAGTCGCGGGGTGCGTTGGGATAGCGACCACGTCGTTACCTATTCGGACGAACTACAGGCGATCATGCAAGAGATCGTTCGTGGTGACTATTTGAACCGTGTCCATATCGGACTCGATTTCTTTGACGCCAGCATCAATCGGGTTGCCGCTTGGGCGATCGGAACACGAAACGCGCTGAAGGCAATTCTGGCTGCACTGCTGGAGCCGACCGAAAAACTGCAGCAACTCGAACGCGATGGGGACTACACCGCTCGATTGGCTTTGATGGAAGAACACAAGACGATGCCCATGGGCGCGATCTGGGACCATTATTGCCAAACTTCGGGGGTTCCAGTGGGAGCCCAATGGCTCGAGAAGGTGCGTGAATATGAGACGAATGTCCAATCGGGGCGTCAATCCAAATTGAGTGCGGTGGATGGCTAGGCCCCGCCCCGTTTCATCCCACGTCGAAGAAATTCAGAAATTGCAAACATACGTGAACGAGAACCCCTTTCTATGAGCGAAGACCATTCAAATTCAGGCGGAGAGTTTGAACGCGAGCCCGTGCCTGATTCTGCATTGCTGGGATCAGGAAAGTTTTGGGGCATGTATGCGGGCGAGCACGCTGCCGGCACCGAGTTCATGATTGGACCGCTGTTCTTGGCAGCCGGGGCGAGTTTGCAAGATTTGCTGCTCGGCTTGCTGCTTGGCAATTTTCTTGCCGTTCTGACTTGGCGATTTTTGGTCACGCCGATCGCCATCGCGAAGCGAATGACACTCTATTACCAACTAGAGCGAATCGCCGGTGGCACGCTAGTGAAACTCTATAACTTGGTCAACGGACTGCTATTTTGCTTTCTTGCCGGCGCCATGGTCACCGTGTCGGCATCGGCTGTCGGTGTTCCCTTCGGGATCACATTCGATGTACCCGAGGCGATGTTTGGACTGAGTAATCCTTCGTTTACTTTACTCGTAGCCATCGTCGGTGTGGTGATCGCAGTCGTTGCAGCGGGCGGTTACGAACGGGTTGCCCGTGTTGCCAACATCGCTGCCCCTTGGATGATTGCGGTGTTCGCCGCTTGTGGCATCGTATCGCTTGGCCAGATGGATGTGACCAGCATCTCGGCGATCACCGAAGGCAAGTTTTGGACAAACGCGATTGCGTTTGTTCAGGAAAAAAATGGTCCACAGACATTCGGATTCTGGCAAATTGTGGTGTTCGCTTGGTTGTGCAACGGAGCGATGCATTTTGGGATGGCCGACCTTTCGATCTTTCGATTTGCTCGTAGCAAGGCTTCGGGATGGGCGCCATCGATCGGAATGTTTCTTGGCCACTACATGGCTTGGATCTGTGCGGGGTTGCTGCTTGCCGCGCTGATCAAAATCCAGCCAACACTCGCACTCGGTAGCGACGGCAAAGTATCCGCAAACCCAGGGCTGCTGGCATTCCATTCCGTGGGTTGGACCGGAATCATTTGTGTTGTGATCGCGGGCTGGACCACCGCTAATCCAACCATTTACCGAGCAGGTTTAGCCTTCCAAGGTGTGCTGCCAAAGAGTTCACGAACTGCGATGACGCTTGTAGCGGGAACCGTTGCCACGATTGCCGGAGCGTTTCCAAATCTGTCGGCCCAGTTGCTTGGTTTTGTCGGCACCTATGGGACCGTGCTTGGCCCGATGGGGGCCGTGATCTTCGTCGACTTTTACTTGATGAAACGGTTTGGGCTTCGAGACGAATATGCGACGCACTCGGGGATTCAAGTCAATGTTGCGGTACTGGTCGCCTGGCTGCTGCCGGTCGTAGTGGGATTGTACCTGATCTTTGCACAAGGATTGTTTGCGGCTTACGCGGTGATTCCTTGTTGGATCAGTTGCGGAGTCATTTACCTCGTGCTTAGTAAGCTCACTCAAACCAGCGGATCAACCAACGAAGGAGTTACCCTATGAACGCGATTGCAAAAACCGTTTCGTTGATTGCACTGTGTGCCGTCATTGTCCCTTGTCTGCTGTATTTCGCTGGTGCGATCGACTTGGCTGCGGTGAAGTGGACTGCGTTTGCAGGCACGATTTGCTGGTTCGTCGCGACGCCGATGTGGATGAGTCGTGAACTGCCAAAGGATGCTGCCCAAGTCGAAATTTAGTGCTGCCGCGTCGTCTCTGTATAGCAATCCCACCCTGACCTACCTGCTTCTCACCCTGATCAATCTAGGTGCCCACCTGTGAAACCATTCTGCTTTATTCTGTTCGCGTGCTCGCTTGTCGCTTCCGCTGGTGCGTCCGATTTTGCCGTGACTCATTTGCGATGTGAGTATCTGGACAACCCCGTCGGGATCGACATTGAAAAACCTCGTTTGAGTTGGCGTGTCGAATCCAAGGAACGCGGTCAACTGCAAAAAGCTTATCGAGTTCTGGTCGCATCATCGGCAGAAAAATTGGCAAACAACGAAGGCGATTTGTGGGACTCGGGTAAAGTCAATTCGAGTCAAACGCTGTTTGTGCAGTACAAGGGGGCTCCGCTGACGTCACGTCGTCGCTGTCATTGGAAAGTCCAATCGTTTGATGTCGACGGTACAGCAACGTGGAGCTCGCCCGCGTCGTGGTCGATGGGGCTGTTAGACGAGGCGGATTGGCAGGCAAAGTACATATCGTATCGCGACAATGATCCGATTCACACGGACACCCACAGTTTGTATCTGCCGGCGGCGCGACAGTACCGAAAAGAATTCGCGGCGACGAAAGAAGTCAAACATGCGACCGTTTATGCCACGGCGTTAGGCATTTACGAACTGCATCTCAACGGTCATCGCGTCAGTGAGGCTCGGTTCGCTCCCGGTTGGACTGACTATCGCCAGCGTGCTTATTACAACACCTACGATGTGACAGACATGGTCGGGCAAGGCGACAACGCAATCGGTGCATGGGTCGCTGACGGATGGTACAGCGGCTATGTCGGCTTCGGTTTATTGACCGGAATGGGAACCGAAAAGAATGGTCGTTACACCTACGGCAAAACTCCCGCGGTCATGGCACAGCTTGAGATCGAATACACCGACGGAACACGGGAAACGATTGGCACCGATTCCACTTGGCGGGTCACCGGCGACGGACCGATCCAAGAAGCCGATCTGTTGATGGGCGAAACCTATGACGCGCAACGAGAGATGCCCGGTTGGTCAACGGCGGCGTTCGATGACCGTGACTGGGCCGATGCGATCCTGGCCACCCAGAACGGTCCGACCACCGCGACGTTCTACGAAGGGCGTAACCCGCAAAACAAAGGCGGACATCCTCGAATCACCGGGGCCCAACGTGAACTCGGATTCACCCGACCCAAGTTAGAAGCATTCCCAGGCGTTCCTGTATGCGTCATCGAAGAGCTTCCCGCCAAAACGGTGACCCAACGCGCAGCAGGAACTTACACCTTTAATCTGAACCAGAACTTTGCGGGTACGATCCGATTGAAAGTCAAAGGCCCAGCGGGACACAAAATCACGATCCGCTACGGTGAAATGTTACATCCCGATGGCAGGTTGATGACCGAGAATCTTCGCAAAGCACGTGCGACGGACTTCTACATCTGCAAAGGCGACCCCGAGGGTGAAATCTACGAACCGCGGTTTACGTTCCACGGGTTTCAATTTGTCGAGGTCGAGAATTTTCCGGGTGAACCAACGACGGATTCCGTGACCGGACTCGTCCTGCACAGTGACACGCCGTTGGCAAGTAGCTTTGAGTGTAGTGACCCGATGGTCAACCAACTGTTCAAGAATGTCGTTTGGACACAGCGAGCCAATTTCTTGGACTTGCCAACAGATTGTCCGCAGCGTGACGAGCGAATGGGATGGACCGGCGACGCGCAAGCCTACGTAGCCACAGCGGCTTACAATGCTGACATCGGAGCGTTCTACACCAAATGGTTGCGTGAACTGATGGAATCGCAGCGGCCCAGTGGTGCGTTCCCAGGCTATGCTCCGTTTCCATTTCAACACGGTTGGGATTTTGGTTCCGCATGGTCGGATGCAGGTGTCATTTGTCCTTGGACAATCTGGCAATTCTACGGCGACACGCAAGTCATTAAAGATTGTTGGGAACCGATGGTGCGGTTCATGAAGTGGCGTGACGAAACCGCCGTCGATAACTTGGGCGTTGCTCACGGTAATGCTTGGGGCGATTGGCTCGCACAAGGTGCTGGTACGCCGCTGGAATACATTGACACCGTCTACTACGCGATTTCCGCCCGAATGATGGCTGAGATGGCCGATGCAATCGGACGCGAACGCGAAGCAGACGCCTACCGTGCTCAACTGCAGAAAACCAAGGCCGCTTTCCAAGACAAGTATTTGCGGGACGACGGCAGCGTGAATGTGAATTCACAAACTGCCCAGGCGCTCGCGTTGTTTGGCGATCTCGTTCCGCAGTCAAAACGCGAAGGCACCGCGCGGCATTTGGCAAAGATGATTGACGACAACGGCAACCGCATGGCGACCGGGTTCCTTGGCACGCGGCCGCTGCTGCCGGTACTCTCCGCGTCGGGCCAGCATGACTTGGCGACGTTCTTGTTGCAGTCACGCGAATTCCCGTCGTGGGGCTACGAGATCGCCAACGGGGCAACCACGATCTGGGAACGCTGGGACAGCTACACCAAGGAAGACGCGTTCGGCCGCCACAACGCTGCGATGAATTCGTTTTCACACTATGCGTTTGGTGCGGTTTGCGAATGGATGTTCGCCACGCTTGCGGGGATCCAGTCCGATGGACCGGGATTCAAGAAGATCGTCATACGGCCAAGCCCCCCTTCGCCCGCAAGCAATGCGATGCATGATCCTATCGATTGGGTGCGTGCTTCCTACGAATCGATTCACGGGGTGATTCGTAGCGATTGGAAGATCGACGACGAACAATTCCATTTGAACATCACCATTCCAGCAAACACCACCGCGACCGTTTACCTGCCCACAACCGATGCGAGCAGTATTACCGAAGCCGGTGATGCGTTGACCGGGCATTGGCACGTCAAACTGGTGAGTCAACAAGCGGGCCTCGCCGTTTTGTCGGTGCCGTCCGGTAGTTATGAGTTTACTGCCCGCAGCGGAATCACGCCCGCCGCCGTTGCGCTAGAGACGGGCGAACCGAAAGACACATCGATCAACCCCGATGAGATTGACCTCACCGGAGCCACGAAGATCGCCGCTTGGGACTTCTCGGTTCCTCAGCAGGTCGCGGAGTGGGGGGATCGAAAGAGCGTCAAGATTAGCCAGCGAGACGGTGATGTCTATCTGGTCGCAACCGGAGACGATTCGCAAATGGCCGTTAGGCTCGCAAAACCTGCTTCAGGAAAATTGGTGATCGAGTTGCGAGCGATGCCTCGCGATGGCGCGGCGAGCCAGTTCTTCTGGGCATCGCCTGGTCGTGGTTTCAACGGGCAACAGCAAAGCAAACGCACGCTTCGCGAGACGGACCAAACCAACGCTTACCTGTTTGCCATTTCGGAGGGCGAGCCCGTCGATAAGCTTCGCTTTGATCCCTTCGCAACTTACGACGAACACGCCAATGTCGGTGAGATGAAGATCGAATCGATCACCGTATACCAGCTCCACTAAAACAATCGTTCGCAAATCGCTTCAGCGTTTCTGATGTTGCCCCGTGGACACGGACGCGTCGGCAACACGACGCGACTCGACGACGGCAGTGAAGCATTTTTTCGTAGCGAGACTCGCAGAGAGTTTCGATTTTACTCGCGTGGCCGAAAGTTTTTGCGGCTTTCGCTACAGTTAATTCGCGTTTGCATCACGACGCGGTCGACCCAATACGATGGTGACCTTTTTTGTTGGACTTTCTAACATGACGACGGTGCTGTGAACCGATCGTACAAGAGGACGATGAAAATCGATAAAATCGCATTTTGTTTGCTACTGTTTTTCCTGGTGTGTCCGCCCGTCATGTCGGCGGAACGGCCGAACATTCTTCTCATTGTTGCCGACGATGTCGGGTATTCCGATCTAGAATGTTACGGTGGCGAAATCGATACGCCAAATTTGGATCAGCTGGCGTCCTCCGGTATCCGCTTCAGCGAATTTCACGTCAATCCGATGTGTGTGGTCACACGGACCAGTCTGATGACGGGGCATACCCATTCGCAGTCGGATCATTATCGGCGATCGTTGCCGATCGCAACGTTGATGCAACAAGCGGGCTATGCCACTTCGATTTCCGGCAAATGGCATCAGCCTGGCAATCCGCTCGATGCGGGGTTTGATTCTTTTTGTGGATTTCTCAACGGTGCGATCGATAGCTGGAACGGAACAGAAGCGGGCAAAGATGCGATCCAGTCCAACCGAATGCAACCGCAACCGGTGCCGCCAAATTGGTATAGCAGCGATGCCTTTACCGATGATGCTATCCGTCAAATCGATGCAGCACAGCGAGTAGGCAAACCGTTCTTTACCTATGTGGCCTACAACGCGCCGCACAGTCCGCTGCAGGCGCCTCGCGAGAATGTGGAAAAGTACTACAAGCGATACTTGCCGGGGTGGCAGTCGCTGCGACGTCAACGATACGAGCGAATGCTGGCGATGGGGGTGATTGATGAATCTTATGTGATGAGCGAGCCTCATGCGGAAGTGCGACGATGGGACGAACTGCCCGCCGCGATTCAGACGCAGGAAAGCCGCCGAATGGCTGCCTATGCCGGAATGCTCGACCGAATGGATTGGAACGTTGGTCGTTTGCTGAACCACTTGCGTCAGCAGCAACTTGACGACAACACGTTGATATTGTTTATGGCCGACAATGGCGGCGCGTACAGCAACGGAGACATTCGCACCTATGACGATCAGACGCCTTGGAAAGCGGGGACGAATCCGTATGCATCCAACGGTTGGGCGTACCTCAAAAATACACCTTTTCGATGGTACAAATCCTCGGCACACGAAGGTGGCGTGTCAGTGCCGATGATCATTCGTTGGCCCAAAACAATGGCATTGCCAAGTCCCAAAAAATCGCTGGCGTCCGAACACGACGGGCTTGATCGGACCGCAGACGAAAACCTCGCTGGACGTATTCTCAAGCAACGATTGCATGTGACTGATCTGTATCCGACCTTTCTCGAATTGGCTGGCGTCTCGTACCCCGCCACCGATGGCGACCGAAAACTCGAGCCCCTGTACGGTAAATCGTTGCTGCCACTGCTGTGCGATCCCTCGCTCGCAGACGACGCGATTCACGATGAAATTTTTTGGTGTTTTAACCAAACCGGCAAAGGGCTCGTGAAAGGCGATTGGAAGATATCGAGTATCAGCGACGGACCTTGGCGACTTTATAACATCCGTCGCGACCCGGCCGAGGCAAAGGATTTGGCTGCCGAGATGCCCGAAGTCCTGGCCAAGATGAGTGAAAGCTGGTTCCGCTTCGCCAAAGATCACACCACGATGCCTCCGTCGTGGCGAGCGCCGCTAAAAGATTACCAAGAGGGCTGGGGATTTCACCGGCTTCGTATGGTCATGCCGTCTTTCGTTCGAGCCGTACCTGCATCCTCGGCGATGAACGTGCCATGCGATACCGATTTAAGTTTTTACTTTTCCGAACCCATTCGTTTTGCAAACTCCGCAGGCAAGACATTGCGTCTGTATGAGGCCAGCGATATCAACAAGGTCGTCTGGCAAGCGGATCCCGCAGCCGGACACCCCGCCGAAGGCACCCAAAAAATCACCTTCGATGATCTCCCGCGACTCAAACCGCACACCACCTACTTTGTCTTGTCAGACACTGGATGGATCACGTTGGGCGACATACCGGCAATCGGACTGAACGATGGCGCGTACTGGTACCGTTTCAGAACCGGCTCCGATTAAGTCGTTCTCGCCCCGGCCGGGCAACGCTGTGAAGCATTTTGTAGCGGCAGGGCGCGAGCCCTCCGGTGTTTTGGTCGAGAGAAGGAACCGGAGGGCTTGCGCCCTGCCGCTAAAACCTCGCAAAATGACAAGAACCGCGTTCCTCGAGGTGCTTAGTAATCGTTCGGCACTAACTTCGACGCTTCAATTGTTTTCGGAAGGACACGCGCCGTACGGTGAACACACTTCACCCCCGAAAATTTTGTAACAAAACCCCAACGACGAACTTATTGCCGAAGGGTTCCTTAGCCGCTTTGGCGCTAGCCACGGTTCCGACATTCAACCGAGGCTAACAAGCTGTTGATTTAGTCGTACGATGGACTTCCGAGTCCGTCGAATACACCAATGACCTGCCATGGAATTGGCCTTTGCAATCACCCAATTCGGCAAAGAGAAGCTGGCCCAATTGGTCCTACGGAGCAGATTCCGTCCCTGTTGCGGTGGCCTTACAGCCAAGGTCATCGCCCACTCCCACGGCCATTTAAAGCGGGGTGGCATTTCTGAGTGCTGAATCGTTTTTAACCACCGTCCTGCATCGCCGCAGCACTACCATCACTGATTCTTTGCACGACCGCATTGCAGTTCAATGCCTCCGATGGAAAATTCGTTAACAATTTTGCTTGACCCAAGAATCGAGCCCCCTCATACTCAGCAAACGCCAACCGGCAATAACACTCCCTCGCACCGTCGATAACGTTCCACGTGTCACCGAGGGAGCCGAAGGTCCAACCGGCGATAACAGCCCCCAGGATCCGCTTATCGCCACCCCAACCAGCGATAATTACCTCGTTCTGGCATTGAAGAAATCGTACTCGTACTCAGGGCGCAGCCCGGTACTCGTACTCCTACCTCGAATCGGGGCGCCAATGAACGAACCAATTTTCGACCACGATCGACTCGACGTATACCGTCTCTCGATTGACTACGTCGCTTCATCGTTCGCAGTCGCAAAGAGTCTGGGCGGTTGCCATCGTCACGCTCGTGACCAATGGCTTCGCGCCGCCCAGTCTATTCCGCTCAACATCGCCGAAGGCAATGGGAAACGAAGCCTCAAAGATCGGAGTCGTTTCCTTGACATCGCTCGTGGTTCGGCGCTGGAATGTGTTGCGATTCAAGACGTTCTTGCGGCGACCGATGGAATGAACGATGAACGACATCGCCAACTGAAACAAATGCTGCATCGAATCGTGTCGATGTTGACGCGTTTGATTGCCCGATCGGATGTCGTGGGCGAGCCCGCAGTGGAGTACAATGCTGGAGTCGAGTACAAGTACGAGTACCGCTATGCTGAGTACGAGTACGACGAGAGCAGGAAGCCAGAACCAGGCCGTGCACCTAAGGAAGTCTTGCGCGGTTTTACAAATGGAAATTCAATCGTCCGTCCTAGGTGACGGCAATCGTTCTGCCTGCGTCCTGTTCCAAACTACCTTCAGAAATGCATGTATGCACCGAACTCAGTTTTCACTAAGCCATCTCCTGCTGGCGACCGCCATCGTGGCTACAATCACTGGGGTTGCCGCGCTGAACGCACGGTGGTCGCGAAGTGTCGACGCTATTGAAAAACGACTAACCGAAACCGAGCGGCTCCTTAATGAAGTGGCAATGCCTCGATATCCGAATGCGAGAGTAGTAGTCAAAAAGCCGGATGGCAGAAAAGCCGGATGGCCGTTGACGCGAATGCCATCAGGCTTACTTGAGAAACACGACCGGCGGATGATGGCCCATTGGAATGGGCCAGATGAATGGGGTGATGCATCATCTGGCGGCTATTTTTGGCGCTATATTGGTTCTGAGGGTGACCGTGATATCTACGAATTCGTCGTCGTGTTTGGCAAACGGTTGCCTGCAGAGCCGGATGAAAGAGCCAATTCTGCAGTCGTTCGTTACGTTTCGTTTCGGAACGCTCCACTTGATGTCGTCTCCGAAAACGGATTTTCCATTTCCATTGCCCCGTGAATTCCATCGAGCGACAGAACCATGAAAT
>NZ_ANOG01001018.1 GCF_000346295.1 Rhodopirellula maiorica SM1
CAGATCGGCGCGGACATTGGGGAAATTCGTGCGACGAACCGCGGCGGTGTGCAAATCGATGCCGTAGTCGCATTTTTTGATCAACGAATCAAAGATCACCTTCGCCAATCGTGACGCCATGCTGCCGCCCCGCGTGCCAGGAAAACAGCGATTCAGATCGCGACGATCAGGCAAATAGCGTGAGTGACGTTCGAACCCGAGCACGTTCAACACCGGGATCAACAACAACGTCCCCGAATTTAGTACCCAAGTCGGATCGGCCAAAAGCGTTCGAATCGCGCCAGTGCCGTTCAGCTCGTCTCCGTGCAGCGCCGCAGTCACAAAAACCGTCGGTCCCGAGGATAATCCACGCCGGATTTGAATCGGAATCACCACGCTACGGCTGCTGTAGCTTTCCGTTACCTCGAATTCGGTATTTGCGGACTCGCCTGGTGCGATATCGCAACCAAACCAATGGTGGTCAGAAGTGGTCATAGATGAAACGTCACGAAAGCCGTGCAAAGATGAGGTAAAAAGGGGTTGGAGTTTGGAATCGTATCTGACTTGGCGGAACCCCCTGCGATTAAAACCGTCAATCGTGGGGCGTCCCTCAATGTTACACTATCGTTAGTGTGATGGTGAATGTGTCGACGCTTCATCGATGCTCGATTGTTCAAGCGTCTTGACCTTAGGCGCCCGTTTCTTGCGAGTCTTGGTCGGTACCATTTCTTTCATTGCTTCTTGTTTACCGAAGCACAACAATCGATCACCCGCTTCCATTTTGCGGGAATATTTCGGATTCGGAATGACGGTATTGCCGCGGTACAGCGTCAACACGTTGATGTCGCGATCGGTAAAGGCTGCGTCGGTGATTGTCATCCCCACAAACTGCGAGCCTTCGGGCACCACCAATTCACAAACGCCATAACCCCGGCTAACCGTCAAACGTTGACGAATATCCATCTCAGGGAAATCAACGTGCGCGGCACAGTATTCGATGATCGCGCCGGCGATGTCCTTTTGTGTCGCTCGCTCGATGCCTTCGAGCCCCGGCGAACTATTCACCTCCATCACTTGGGGACCGTGCTGGCCTTCGAGCATGTCGACACCCGCGACACGCAGTCCCATGATCTGGGCCGCACGAATCGCCGTTTCACGAAAATCGTCATCAAGTTCAACCGTTTCGACCACGCCGCCGCGGTGCACGTTGCTGCGAAACTCGTCCCCTTGGGCGACACGCCGCATCGCTCCGATGACTCGATCGCCGACCACAAATGCACGCACGTCGCGTCCCTTGCTCTCGGAGACAAAACTTTGCACCAACACGTTTTGCTTTGCGGTTTGCAAGGTTTCGATGATGGCTTCGGCGATTTTTATCGTGTCGGCCAATATCACACCGACCCCTTGGGTGCCTTCGAGTAACTTGATGATCACCGGGGCTCCGCCAATCCGCTCAATCGCTGGAATCACGTCGCCCCGATCGCGAACAAAGGTCGTCTTTGGCATCCCAATGTGATGCCGGCTCAGAATCTGCAGACTGCGAAGTTTGTCGCGACTGTTGGCAATCCCAGCCGAACTGTTGGCAACAAACACATTCATCTGTTCCAGCTGACGAACCACGGCGGTACCGAAATAGGTGATGCTGGCACCGATACGCGGGATCATCGCGTCAAAATCCGCCAGCGGTTTCCCGCGATAATACAGATCCGGTTTCCCTCGCTGCAGATCGATTGCACATTTGAGCGTATTGACCACGGATACCTTGTATCCACGGTCCTTTGCCGCGGCGACCAATCGGCGAGTGCTGTAACATCGCGGCGCGCAAGAAATGATGCCAAGTTTCATAACGGCAAAGACCTTCATCGAGAAAAGAGAGAATCCAACGCGAAACGACGTCGCGCTGTCGCTATACGCTCTAAGTTACGCGACTTTGGCCACAAGAGCGAATGTTTCATCGAATAAAGAGGGAATTCGATTGACCGATACGAAGCAAATCATTTTGCGTCTATTTGCGTCACCGTGTTCCCCATACACGCTTGGCTAACCTTTGTTGTCGGCACTGCTTGCCAACCCGAGATGCTTCAATCGACTTCGTAGCGTCGGCCGACTCATTCCCAACCGGCTGCTAGCAGCGCTAACGTTGCCTTGGGTCGCCCGCAGGATCTCGGGCAAGATTTCCCGATCGACGGCATCGTGGATATCGGCAGCAATATTGTGCGATCCATCTTCGAGTAACGTCGCTGCCCAATTCCTCAAATTCTCTTGCCACGTCCCCACGTTTGTTGATTTTGCCGACCCATCATCGCTATGAGGCCCAAATCCTTTGGGCAAAAACGCCGGCACAATCACCGGGCCACTGGCTTTTAACAACGTTTGCTTGATGACGCCCTGTAGTTCCCGCACATTCCCAGGCCACGAATGCAGTTTCAGTGATGCCATCGTTTCCGGCGCGATCGAGACATACTCTTTCCCAAGCGTTTTGGCAAACCTTGCAAAAAAGTATTCAGCCATGCTCTTGACGTCTTCGCCTCGTTCTCGCAGCGGTGGTAACGAGATCGTGAACTCATTCAATCGGTAGTACAGGTCACTGCGAAAGCTGTTCTCGACGATCGCGGCTTCGACATCCCGATTGGTAGCGGCGATAATGCGAACGTCGGATTTGATCGTCTTGGTACCCCCGACCCGCTCGAACTCTTTCTCTTGCAGCACGCGCAACAACTTGGTCTGCATCATCGGACTCATGTCCCCAATTTCGTCCAGGAATAGCGTGCCGCCGTTACACACTTCGAATTTACCGACATGCCGTTGGTCGGCACCGGTGAACGCGCCCTTCTCGTGACCAAACAGTTCACTTTCCAACAGATTCTCGGGAATTGCGGCACAATTGATCGCATGAAATAATTGATCACGACGATTGCTGTGCTGATAGATCGCCCGGGCGACCACTTCTTTTCCGGTGCCGGTTTCGCCAAGAATCAACACAGCCACGTCGCGTGCTGCCACCCGTCCGATCGAACGAAACACTTCGACCATCGCTTGGCAATCCCCCAGCACGCGGTCGGTGCTCGAATCATCCGCGTCGCCTTGAGTTTCCGATGGCAACACCGCCGGTTTTCGTGCCATCCGGCTGGTTTCCAATGCCGAATCGATCACTGGCAATATATCGTCCGGCTCGAATGGTTTGGTCACATATTCGAACGCCCCGCCGCTCATCGCACCGATCGCCGTTTCGGCGGTTCCGTGCCCCGTCATCATGATCACCGGAACTCGGCGATCGAGTTCGCGGAACTCGTGAAGCGCCGCCAACCCGGATTGATCCGGCAATTGAATATCCAACAGTACGGCATCAGGTTTGTGTTCCGCAAAAAGCTGCAAACCTTTGCCTGCCGAGTCTGCCGTGATGACACGATAATCTGGCGCGGGCAAACACAGTTTCATGACCTGCAGAATCAACGAATCATCATCGACGACCAACAAGGTGCTCGGATCATTGGAATTCATTTGGCCAAATCACTTTTATTTGACGAACAAGGTAAAGCAGGAAAGATGACTGAGATTCGCGTTCCCTCGCCGACCGTCGATCGCACGTCGACCACGCCTTCGTGGCTTCGCACGATACCGATCGATGTACTCAACCCCAGCCCGGTTCCTTGGCCTCGTTCTTTGGTCGTGAAAAAGGGATCAAACATTCGTTCGCGAATCTCTTTGGGGATCCCGGTTCCTGTATCGGACACCGTGATCGACAGATAGTGTCCCGGCTGCAGCGTCGCGTACGAATACGACCGCTCGCTTGCCAACGTCATCGGAGCGGCGATGATCGTCAATTTGCCATGTTGGTTCATCGCATCACGTGCGTTGATCGCCAAATTCATGATCACTTGGCTGATCTCGGTTTCGTCACCCAGGATGTCGGGCAGATGCGGGGCAACGTCGGTCTTCAGCTCAATGCCTTTGGGCAGCGTTGCCTGCAGAATCGCGGCGATTTCTGGGATGATCGCCCCCACATCGATCGGTTCGTGTTCACCATCACCGCCTCGCGCGAACGTTAGCAATTGCGCAATCAAATCGGCACCGCGACTGGCCCCACTGCCAATCGTTTCGAGTAACGCATCGCGATCGATGTTGGCGTTTGTTCGCTGCAGCATGCGACAACTCATCAAGATCGGCGTCAGCAGGTTGTTCAGGTCGTGAGCGATACCGCTGGCCAATGTTCCCAAGCTTTCCAGACGTTGTCGTCGACGCTCAACCTGTTGCAACCGCTTGCGTTCTCCCAAATCCAGATCCAACACCACTTCGCCGATCGTCTCGTTGGCTTCGCGAATCCGCGTGCGGCGACGTTCAATGCGGATTCCCCGTCCCGCTTTGGTTGTCGCCACCAATTCGCCGGACCAACGCTCGGTTTCAGCGTATTTCACCGCATGAATATTATTGTCACTGCCTTTGGGCGGGACGATTTTCAACAAGTCGTTTGCGGTTTGCCCGATCACCTCGCCAGCTTCGAAGCCAAACAGATGTTGCGCTCCTCGATTCCAATAAACCACACGTCCGACAGCGTCCAAGATATGCAGAGGCTCAGGAATCTCACTCAACAGTGCCTCGTGTTGCTTTAACCGCAATCGCGATGCTTCGCGCTCGGAAACGTCACGTACCGAGATCGCCAAAAACTCTTGGTCCCGGATGGTTTGAGGCGTGACGGTCAATTCGGTATGCAAACGTGTTCCGTTAGGCCGAGTTGCTTTGACTCGCCGTGATAACGTGCTTTCGCGATCGTTTTCGACCAAGCGATTGGCCAACCATTCATCGATCACGGTGGTGGCAAATAGCGACCCCACCGTCATCCCCTTCAGCGTCGACTCGTCAGATTGAAACATCTCGTCGAGCGCGGGATTGGTCATCTGAATGCGACCGTTTTCATCGGTCAACAAGATACCGTCGGACGAACCACGGACGATCAACGCAAATCGCTCGTCGGCTTCGAGAGTCCTCAGATCGGCAAGTCGTCGGAGCTGTTGCTCGCTTCGTCGCGCCGCATACAGCAGCCCGACCAACCCCAGCATCATGGCATGGCCTCCGATCAACACCCATGCAGCGCTTCGTCGCTCGCGATCGGCCGCCCTTTTCATCGCCGTCAAATGCTGATGGTTCTGCGTCAAACAGGATTCTAAGCGGCCTCGTAGATTGGTGGCCTCGTTTCGCAGCCGCGTTCGCTGGGGCAAATCAAGCGAAGTGGCGATCGGCGTCAGCGGCCGAATCTCGTTGAGATAGCTTTGCGAATCTCGTAACAACGGCTCAAGCCCTCGTAACAGTACGGCCTCGCTCGACAACGCAACCTTTTGGAGTTCTTCGACAAGCTGTTCACAGCGACCGATCGCTTCGACCATTTCACGGCGATCTTGCTCGTCACCCCCAAGGGTCAATGCTCTCAGCCGCGACGCCGCGGTGCCGAGCGTAAAACGCAAACTGGCAAGCCGACCAAGCTGTTCTTCGGTGTTGACAATTCGTCGGTGCGAGCGTGGCAAACCATCGAGCGCTCGATAGGTAATCAAGCACGAAGACATGATCGTAAAAACGGCAATCGCAACGGCAATCGCAAACGCGTTATTTCGCAACCAACGCATCGATGGTCACTTTGTCATTTCAGTGAGTGATAGAACATGTTTCACAGCGAAACGCAATCTTCGTCAATCGGCACCGATTGTCTTCGCCAATAGGCACAAGGTTTGCTTCTACGATCGTGGCTTACGATTGTTGGCCTAAGGTGGACATCGCGGTAACTGACCGAGCCCCCGAAGGCCAACTACTCTCAACGCTTCGCCACAAGTATCGAGTCGCCCCGTATCGAGTCGCCAGCTCGTTGACGGTGCAATCCGCAAGAGTCTAAGCTCGCCGGCTGCTTTAGAGCAGCTGGCATTTGAGTGATTTTCAACAAAATTTATGAACGACCCCCAAACGATCCAAGACGCCCTTCGCCAAGCAAAATCGACTTGGATCGGTTGCCAATGGCCAACGCAATTTGGAAGTTCGCGATTAAACTTGGAAGGACTGCGGAGTCGACAGGCGGGGATTGCGGAAAAGGCAACGCGTGGCGAAGAATCTCGGTGTTGGCGGGGCGCCGCAATCTGGTTGGCCACGGTTGAACACGATGCGGCCCTCGCTGCGGAACTTGCCGAACAAGCCGTGCGGGCGGCCGCAGCAGGCGAAAACGGCGAGGCCCAGCGATTGCTCGGCGAGGCGGTCGCGTTGGAACAAAAATACCGTGATCCGATCGTGTACCAGTCGCTGCTGAAACGCTTTGAACAATCGATCACGTTGCAAAGCTGTTGCTCATAGCGGCAATTAATTTTCCATTGGAAATCTTCTTGCCACCTCGGACGCGTGCCGTGCTATCGGTTTTCGACAATTTACGTCAAGCTAAGCTGGCCGACCTTGATGGCTGAGGCGTCAGCGAGATGACGGCTACGAAAACCTGTTCCGTTGAAGAATCGACTCGCTGAGTTGTCGAAACTTCACAATTGCTTGCAAAGCTTCCACACATTTCTCCATCCGCGAAAGAGTCGTCGATGCCTAGCTCTGAAGATCCATCATCCGGTACAACCCAATTGGACGATCGTCCCTGGGAAGAAATGCTGCGTTTGGCCCAGGAGGGGACCCACGTGCAGCTTGAAGAATACGTTTCGCACCTTTCGACCACCGACCAAGCCTTGGCGCTCAGCCGCTTGGACGAAGAGCAAGAAATGCAGGTGTTGGAGGCGATGAATGCCGCCGATGCGGCGGAATTGATCAGCCATTTGCCGGAGATCGAAGCCGCTCGGATGTTGGCGCTGTTGGATTCGACCACCGCAGCGGCGATCGTCCATGAATTGCCCAGTGACGAGCAGGCTGATTTGCTCGGCGACTTGAGCGACGACCAGGCCGAAGCGATTTTAGAGGAATTGCCACAGGACGAGGCGGAGGCCGCTCGCGAGCTTTCAGCGTACGAAGATGATGAAGCGGGCGGGATGATGGTTCGCGAGATGCTTCGCTTTAACGATCAGATGTTGGTTCGCGACGTGATCCAAGATCTCAGCGAACACGGTGAAGATTACAGCGACATTGATGTTCGATACGCCTATGTCTGTGATGCCGAGGATCGGCTTGTCGGTGTTTTGCCGATGCAGAATTTGTTGTTCGTCAAACGCGCTGAACAGCTCTCGGATCTAATGATACGAGACCCGCTTTCGGTGCAAGCCACCGCGTCGCTGGACGATCTGATCGAACTGTTTGATACCCATAACTATCTCGCCGTGCCGGTGGTCGACGAGCTGGGTAAGCTACAAGGCATCGTTCACCGCGAGGCGGTGCAATACGAAGAAACGCGGGCGGCCGAAAGCGACTATCTAAAAAGCCAAGGGATCGTTGGCGGCGAAGAACTTCGGACGATGCCACTGTGGCTGAGAGCCCGACGACGACTGAGTTGGTTGAGCATCAATGTGTTTTTGAACATCGGTGCCGCTGCGGTCATTGCCTACTTTCAAGATACACTTCAAGCCGTCATCGCGCTGGCAGTGTTTTTGCCGATCATCAGTGATATGAGTGGATGTAGTGGCAACCAAGCCGTGGCCGTCAGCATGCGAGAGCTTTCACTTGGGTTGGTCCGTCCGACCGAAATGCTGCGTGTTTGGTGGCAAGAGGTATCGGTGGGGCTAATTAATGGTTCGGCTCTCGGGATCCTTGTTGCGATCGTCGCCGTGCTCTTCGATGGGAATCCTTATTTGGGAATCGTCGTCGGGATCGCGCTCTTCGCGAATACAATAGTAGCAGTGTCGATTGGCGGCGTCGTACCATTGGTGCTGAAGCGATTTGGTTTTGATCCCGCCGTCGCTAGCGGACCACTGCTGACCACGGTCACCGACATGTGCGGATTTTTCTTTGTACTTGGACTCGCCACGGCGATGCTTTCGAAACTAATCTAAGCAGTTAGGCACGAATGTTTTCTGTCTTGCTACTTAACTACGACGATCTTCGGCAGCTTGCCGCCGATACGCCGTCCCAAATACAGCCGAACCAACCTGCAAGGGGCGTCAACCATGGAACCGCTTGATCTTACTGAATTCGAATGGAAGATCGTGGTGCGTCAACTGACCATCGACGACTACGATGCGTTGGTCGCCATCGCCCAACGCTGTTTTCCGGGGATGGAGCCGTGGGGTCGCGACCAGATCGAAAGCCAGTTGGCGATCTTTCCCGAAGGCCAAATCTGTGTGGAAATCGACGGCAAATTGGCAGCATCGTCCTCCAGTTTGATCCTGGAATACGACTCGTCGCTGGAATGGCATAACTGGAAAGCGATCGCCGACGGCGGCTATATTCGCAACCACAAACCCAAGGGCGACACGCTGTATGGGATCGAAATCATGGTCGATCCTGAATTCCGCGGCATGAAATTGTCGCGGCGATTGTACGATGCCCGCAAAGAATTGTGTCGCCAAAAAAACTTGTCCCAAATCATCATCGGCGGCCGAATTCCCGGGTACCACAAACACGCCGACAAAATGTCCGCACGACAATACATCGATTCGGTTGTCGAAAAAGAGAACTACGATCCCGTACTAACCGCCCAGCTGTCCAACGGATTTATCGTTCGTGGGCTGACGCCAAACTACTTGCCCTCGGATACCGAATCGTGCGGCTATGCGACGCATGCGATTTGGAGCAATATCGAGTACGTGCCTGGCGCGAAGCGACGTTTCCATCACGTGGTCGAACCAATCCGGGTCTGTGTCGTGCAGTACCAACTGCGAACGATCAATGGGTTTGACGAGTTCGCCCAACAGTGCGAATTCTTTCTCGATACGGCGTCGGATTACAAGTGTGATTTCATCTTGTTCCCCGAACTGTTCACGACACAATTGCTTTCCTGTGTCGAGTCGAGCCGTCCTGGACAAGCCGCTCGCCAATTGGCCGATTTCACACCACAGTACCTCGATCTGTTTACCGCGTTGTCAGTCAAATACGACATCAACGTCATTGGCGGTTCGCAGTTTGTGATTGAAAACGGAACGCTCTACAACATCGCCTACTTGTTCCGCCGCGATGGTTCGATCGGCAAACAGTACAAGATTCACATCACGCCAAGTGAACGTAAATGGTGGGGCGTGAATCCAGGCAAATCGGTCGAGGTGTTTGAAACCGATTGTGGACCGATCGCCATCCAAATTTGTTACGACATCGAGTTCCCCGAGTTGACTCGTATCGCCACGCAGAAGGGTGCCCAGATTATCTTTGTGCCGTTCAATACCGACACTCGCCATGGCTATCTACGTGTGCGTTATTGTGCCCAAGCTCGCTGTATCGAAAACCATTTGTATGTCGCCATCTCGGGCTGTACCGGCAACTTGCCATTCGTCGAGAATTCGGACATCCACTACGCCCAGTCTGGGATCTATACCCCGGCCGACGTCGAGTTTGCTCGTGACGGCATCGCCGCAGAATGCAATCCAAATGTGGAAACCGTGATCATCCACGACTTGGATTTTGAACAACTTCGCCGTCACCGCGAAACCGGTTCAGTGCAAAATTGGAACGACCGTCAACGCGGTCTCTATAAAGTGGTCTATGAACAAGACGGCAAGGCACACGAGGTGTAGTGACCGCTCGGGTTGCGAATCTTGACGGATCTTTGGCAAGTCCACTGCGGGAATGACGACTCATGGCGACAGATTCAAGACCTGTGTTTGCGTGTCGGTCAACCCAGCGGGCAAGGCTACGATCTGAAGCGTGCTCGGTTCAGGGGTGACCGGCGGCAGCTCGCCACGACGAA
>NZ_ANOG01001019.1 GCF_000346295.1 Rhodopirellula maiorica SM1
CTCGTCCTGCTGGTCAGAACGGCCAGCTTCACGAACATCGATCCGAGTCACAAAAGACGCTCGATTTCGGATTTGCCTCTTTCTCTCAGGCAAAATCCACTTCTCCGCAGTGGGATTGCTGCAGTGGCATCGCCGAATTGGACGCCGCTGCGGCAGCAACTCTCGTGAACTTGCACGTGCGATTGCAGATTTAAACGAACAGCTTGGTTCGTTTTCAATCTGTTTCTCTTTTTGCCATTGTTCTTCTACAGAGAGTCAATCACATGTCTGCGCGCACTCACAAACACAACCGTAATCAAACACAATCACTATCGTCGTCCGCGAAGCAAAAGAATGCGACACCGCTGCACCCAGCACTCGCACGCGTCGCGAATCTGCTGCGTCGGCGAGACTATCAAGCGGCCGCTGAATTGCTTCGATCCGCCGGACGCGAACCGTCGGTTCGCAATACCCTTGGCGTTTGCCTATTGCGACTCGGTCATGTCGAAGAAGCGTTGTCGGTATTTCGCCAATTTGTGCTCACACCCGGCAGTGTCACCGAGCGCAGCGACGTCAGCAACGTTTGCAAACGCAACTTTGCGGTCGCATTGCTAATGAAAGGGTCACCGAGCGGTGCACTTGATGTAATCAACGAGACACGCGAACCCGATCACCCGATGGCCATCCGCGTTCGCGAGGCGGTCAAGACTTGGGAGAGATCACTGTCTTGGCTACGCCGAATCGACTGGAAACTCAACCGCATCGAGCCGCCTCGATGCCAAGTGCCCATCGATTTTGAGCCGGGTGAGTTTGAGTTCGAATTTGAATCGGACATAGTTCAACGTCAGTTCGACAAGCCAAGTGACAGTTCGCTTGAGCTTGCCGTTTAGACGGAAAGTCCGAGACGCTCGGGCGAGGTGACCTGTGTACCTGCCACCTCTTCCAAAACGCAATTTAGGGAGAGGTCGAGCAGAGCCTGCAGCGATTGCTCGGGTAAAGGCACGCCGCCGGCTCACTTGCACATCACATTAACTTCACCTCCCCTAAGCTTTGCTTTAAGGGGAGGTCGGCTGGAGCCTTCAGCGACATCCGGGTGA
>NZ_ANOG01001020.1 GCF_000346295.1 Rhodopirellula maiorica SM1
GTCGGCGTCACGATCGTGTTCAGCATCGCCATGATCGCCGAGCTCAAGAAACCTGCTGCGGCGCAGCGAATCGCCCTGGTGACGCTCGCAGTGGTGGTGGTCTACATCGGGATGTGGGGCAGCTTGGTAAACGTGCGAAACTGAAGAAATACGCGACATAAAGCAAGAACGTAAGCTTCGCGAGCGGATTCCATCTCCATTTTTTCAGCTTGACTTTGCTGCGGACGATTTGCTACCCAAGGGTGTTGGACGCACCCGAGGCGAGAACTCGGGGCGATTTTCCCTCTCTGACACACTCTTTTCTCAATGGGAACCACGGATGGGCACTCTCGAAATCACCCTGCCACTACACACCAGTGTCCGTCATTTTCCCAAAAACCTACGCTCCAGCGACCTCCCGATCTTTGCCTCGTGTCGGTACCAAGAGATCCTGCCCGCTTCGATCGAACGATTGCGCGGGGTTGAGGCGTTTGGCCGAGGTCCACTGCGTCACGAGGGACGCTATCTGCAAGAGAGTTTTGTGACGCCGGCGCATGCCGAAACGTGGCGTCGTGAACGAGGGCATCTGCGGGCCGCTGCGGAGCGTTTGATTCAATCACGCTCGGTCATCCAGTCCCCTACGATATGGATCACCGATAACTGGTCTTGCGGCTATTACCACTGGATGTGCGATGCACTGCCCCGCTTGGAAATGGCGTCCCAGTCGCATGATTTGTCGACGGTAACGCTGCTGTTACCCTACAAATATCGCAAGCACGCCTACATGCGGCAAAGCTTGATTCCGTTTGGGCTTGGCGAAGTCCGTTTCTTGAAGCGATTCGAGCGAGTGTTGTGTCATAACCTGATTTTACCGTCGCATGTGGCCGTGACGGGCAATCACAGCCAACCGATCATTCAGCAGATGTACCAGCGGTTCAGTCGCTATTTGGACGAATCGACGACGGCCGAGGACCAAGCGGTGGCCAATTCATTTGGCGAACGGGTTTACATTAGCCGCAGCATGGCAACACGGCGGCGTGTTGCTAACGAAGAAGCGATTTTGCCGGTGCTAAAGAAACACGGATTCACCGTTTTTACGGCCGAGCAACATGATTGGCGAGTCCAGGTTCAAGTCGCGGCCAACGCCAAATTTCTCGTTTCGAATCACGGTGCTGGGCTGACCAATATGATGATGATGAAACCGCGAAGCCGCGTGCTCGAGATCCGAGACGCCGTCCAAGAGACACCGAACTGCTACTTTTCGCTCGCTTCGGCTGCTCGACTGGACTACTACTATGCACTAGCCCAACGCGTGGATCCTCAGCAGTGCGTGCATCATGGCGACGTGAACGTCGATCCCGAGCGATTCGATGCGACGCTTGGCGAAATGGTGGCGGATTGATTTGACGCTCGCCGCGATTTCGCGGACACTCTTTACGCGTGCAGATGATTGTTGCGTGGGGTATCTGTGAAACGGTCGCTGCGTGCCGTCACTTGATGTGCTGGACTGCCCCCCGCCACAAGATCGCCCGATTGACTGCCGAATCGAGAAATCTCTTGGCGACGTCTTTCCGTGTCGTGGGTCGCTAACAATAATCGAAGCATTCGCTGAGGACTCAATCGGATGTCATGATCGATCACGCCGCACGATTCCTTTCTTATTTCGCTCCCAAAACCGCCTCACGTCTTTCATGCACACCAAACCCAAGTCTCCTGTCCGCGTTGGTACGCGACTTGGAAAGTATCGAATTGAAAGACGGCTTGGCGCGGGAGGATTTGCGACCGTTTATGCTGCGTTTGATACCTTGCTTGGGATCAAGGTGGCATTGAAGATTCCCTCTCCGGAATTGGTTTCTCCCCAATTGCTCGAAGAGTTTCGCCGCGAAGCGAGATTGACGGTCCAGTTGGATCATCCCAACATTTTGCCGATCCGGGACGCCGCCTTTATCGAAGGCCATTTCGTAATCGTGTCGCCGATGGGGGAACGTACGTTGGCCGATCGAATTCAGAAACGGATCGGTTTCGAGTTGGCGTTTGACTATGTTAGCCAGCTATTGGAAGGGGTTGCGTACGCGCACGAGCAAGGAGTCATTCACTGTGACATCAAGCCCGAGAACATTTTGTTGTTCGAAGACAATGTGATTCGATTAGGCGACTTTGGGATCGCCAAAGCGGCTCAGACCACGATCAGCGGTTCAGGGACGGGAACGCTTGGACACATGGCTCCGGAACAGGCGATGGGGAAACCGTCGACTCGATCGGACGTTTTTTCGATCGGTTTGATCGCTTATAGGATCTTTTCGGGTAAGTGGCCTGAATACCCCTTTGAATGGCCACTTGAGGGGGCTGCGCAGCTTCGCCGGCGTGCTCACGGTGATTTAATCGCTGTAATCCGCAAATCACTCGAAGTTAACCCCCGCCATCGTTATCGGGATGCGCCTCAAATGCTATCGATGTTTGAACAAACTCGGCTGAAAGCGATCCGCTTCTCTCGTCGGAACCGAGTCACGGGCTAGAATTAGATACACGCTCATTCTTTCCCCCTCCACCTGCGGGTGGGTCATGATTCCGCCGACCATGCTGTCCACTATTCCCGAAACGCTGCTCGAGTTCTGCATTGAAAGCGACATGAGCGAACCCTGCTCGCTGCCAATGCCGTCGGGATCGGTAATTTCGATTTCGCGGAGGTGTCCGGGCAAAATCGAACCCAACGATGATAGTTCGGTGGTGATTCGCACGGCTGGGGGTGCGATGGTAATGGCCGTGGCCGACGGAGTAGGCGGATGCCCGCTGGGTTACAAGGCATCGGCCATCGCGGTGCACTGTATCGCAGAAATGGTCGCCGCGTCGGATCCCGATGCGGATCTACGGCCTGCGATCCTGGATGGGATCGAGAAAGCCAACACCGAAATCTTAGATCTTGGTATCGGAGCGGCTACCACGTTGTCGGTCGTTGAAATGGTCGAAGGCCGCGTTCGCGCCTACACCGTCGGTGATTCGATGACGATGATCGTAGGCCAACGAGGATCGCTAAAGTGGAAATCGACTTCGCATTCGCCAGTGGGCTATGCGATCGAATCAGGCATGTTGGACGAGGCCGCTGCGATGACGCATGACGATCGTCATGTCGTTTCGAATTTGGTCGGATCTAAAACGATGCACATCGAAGTCGGGCCGTCGCGTCAATTGGCCGCGCGTGACCGTGTGATCTTGGCCAGCGACGGATTGTTCGACAACATGCATTTGTCCGAAGTCGTTGCCACGATGAAAAGTGGCAAGCCGATCAGCTGCATGCAGCAACTGGTTCAAACCGCCAGCCAACGGATGAGCGGTAGCGATGAACAGCTGCCTGGCAAACCCGATGATCTGACAATGCTGTTGTACGCCCGCTAAGGCTGCGGTGTCGCCGGACGTCCCTCGATGTCCGAGCTGCCTGTGCATGTATTGCGACGTCGGAGACGCCGGGCGACATTGTTTTATTCCGACGTCGGCGACGTCGGGCGACATTTTCGCTAGTAGACGTCGCGGACGTATCGTTTTGTTTTCGATAGATTCGTGACGTACTGGTCGGCCTCTTCTGCGGTCATGTTGCCATGTTCGGCAACAATTTGCTTCAACGTTCGATCAACGTCGGCTGCCATTCGCGACGCGTCGCCGCACACGTAGAAGTGAGCACCTTCGCTGAGCCACTGAAACAATTCGGCGCCGTTTTCTCGCATCCGGTCTTGGACGTAGACTTTCTTGTCCCCATCGCGACTGAACGCGGTATCCAGCCGTTGTAGATTTCCCGATTCAACGTAGCCTTGCAATTGTTCTTCGTACAGAAAATCATACGCTTGATGTTGGTCGCCGAATAACAACCAATTCTTACCGCTCGCATCGGTGGCGACGCGCTCTTGCAAGAACGCCACAAACGGCGCGATGCCGGTTCCGGGACCGACCATGATGATCGGAACATTGGGGTCACTCGGGACGGTGAAACCGGTGTGATTCGCATGCGTAAAGATCCGCAGCGACGAACCCGCGTCCAAGCGATCGGTCAACATCGTGCTGGCGACGCCTTTGCGAATGCGTCCCTCACGCTCGTAATGTACCTTGCCAACGGTCAAGTGAACTTGTTCGCCAACCGCCCTCATGCTGCTGGCGATCGAATACAGACGTGGATTCAGTGGTTCGAGCATTTCCATCAACTCGGAACCGGTCAATTTCACGTCGCTGGCCAAACTCAGTGTGTCCAGTACGTCAAAGCCATCGGGCACGCCGTCTTCGAGCATGGTGGAGAGCGTTTGCTCGGCGGCTTCGTCCGCCGTTCGGCTGATCAGTGCTTCGAGCAGCTCGTCGCTGGGGTCTTTCAAGCAGCAATCTTCTTGCAGTCCCAACACGATCGGTTTGGTGTTCCCGAGCGGCGTGGCCACTTCGGCGTTCGGGTCGGCTTCGATTCGCGTCAGAATCTCGCTAATTAAATCACTGCAATTCGATGGGCAGACGCCGAGGGCATCGCCGACTTCGTACTTGATTCCCGATCCTGCCAAGTCGATTTCGACGTGATGAACTGCCTTGGCCGATCCTTCTTTGTTCAAACAACGCGACACAAGCAGTTTGGCGGTGTAGGGAGCGTTTCGTGATGATCCGGGGACTTCCTTTGCAACGGGTGCGGCTGCCACGCCGTTGGTTTCGGCACCGCCCTCTTCCTTGAGCAGTTTCTTGATCATCTGCTTCGTTTCTTTGCCACCGGGGCTGCACAACGATAGATTCGTTTCGGCTCCGGACGCAATCGCTTCACTATAGGATTGGCAGACATAGCCACACGACCCACAGTCGAGCTGTGCCATCGCGGCCATCAATTTTCGGTCTAGCGGCTTGCCTTCCGCCAAACTCATTCGGTCCAGGATCGGCAGCGAATCGTCGTGCCAGGGGAAATCCTCTTCCTCTTCGGCCGGAGCGCTTGGTGTCGTGACGGTTTCACTGGAAAAGCCCATTGCGGTGAGAGCTTCGCTCTGACGAGTATCGGACTGAATGCCCATCATGCCGGCGAAGAAACCGTTCAGCCAAGCACGCTGTTCTTGAGAAAAAGGCGCGCTATCAGGAATCAAGCTACTCATGGTTCGGTTCTGAAAGGAGAGGGAGATTTCTTATTCAATAATGACCGCTGTCACGTCACTTCAAACGCAACTGACGGCAAACGCTTTGAGATCATCGTCACTGGTTCGTCGAGCAAAATCGACGAACGATTCGTTGTCGTTGCGTCCCTGCAAATAGCCACCGACGATCGCCGTGATCAATGCCGGGATGTCCGTGAATGCCACCGATTCAAACAGCAATCGGGCGATCCCTTTGCGGGACCCCCAACCGCCACCCACATTGACGTGGTATCCGTCGACCATGTCATCGCCTTGCTCGACTTGACATGCCTGCAGCCCGATGTCGCCGATGTAGTGCTGAGCACAACTATGGTGGCATCCGGTCACATGAATATTGATGGGTTGATCGAGTTCGAACTGCGATTCAAGTGTCTCCGCGATGATCATCGCGTGCTTTTTGGTATCGGCCCCTGCATACTTACAACCGGCACTTCCGGTGCAAGCGACCAATCCAGCACGAAACGAACTGGCATCGCAGCTAAGCCCCATCAAATCTAGCTTCGCTTTTACCGCCTCGACGTCTTCGTCTCGGATATGAGGAATCAAGACGTTTTGCCACACGGTACAACGGATTTCACCGTTACCGTAGGTCTCGGCAATGTCACAAAGACCGCGTACTTGATCGCTGCTGATGCGGCCAACCGGCAACACCACGCCAATGTATTGACGGCCGGTTTGTTTCTGTGGATGGACGCCCACATGTGCCTGGCGGTCTTCGTGGTCAGGGATCGAAACGAGATTCGAGTCGACTTTTCGCAGTTCGCACCCCATCTCTGTTTCGACCGCTTGGATGAATTTTTCGAAACCCCAATCATCCAGTACGTATTTCAGCCGGGCTTTCTTGCGGTCGGTGCGATCACCGTGTTTGACAAACACGCGAACGATCGCTCCGGCGACTTCCACACACTCTTCGGGACGCAATAAAACGCCGGTGTCACGCGCGAAATCTTTGTGCCCGGTGATACCGCCGAGCGTCAATTGAAAATAAACACCGGCGGGCAACGATTCGCTGGCGGCATCTTCGCTCACCTCCACCGCATGGAACCCGATGTCGTTGGTGTCGTCGAGCGCGCTGATGCTGCCGCCTCCATCGAACGCGATATTGAATTTTCGCGGCAATCCATACATTTCTCGGTGATTGAGGATGTAATGGTGCATCCGTTTCGCAAAAGGAATCGTTTCAATCAGTTCGCTAGGATCGATTCCCGATAGAGCGCTGGCGGTGCAATTGCGAATATTATCGCCGCCTGAACCAAGGCTGATGATGTCGAGTTCGCGAAGTCCATACAGAATGTTCATCGCATGATCGGCCGGAATTTCACGAAGCTGCAAATTCGCTCGTGTGGTCACGTCGACGAAACCGCCCGCGGATTTTTCGGATAGGTCGGCCAATCCCCGCAGTTGCCACGAATGCAAGACGCCACCGGGCAATCGCATCCGGCACATAAAGCTGTTCTGGGCGGGAGCGACAAAAAACAAACCATGGAATTTGGTCAGAAAGACGTCGTCGCCTTTGGGGAATTCGTTAGCATCGGACCGAGCTTGAATTTCGTCCCACATGTCCAGTGGGTTTTTGGCACGTTTGGCCTTCTCTTCTTTGCAGAGTTTTTTACCAGCCGCAATGCAGTCCGCTTGGGCTTGCAGTGCGATCCGTTCGGGACCGACCGGCAGTGCTTCGCCGTTGACCGTTGTCGCGCCTCCGCCGACGGTGATCGAATTCTCCGACGGGCCGGATACACAATTGCTGACCATCGGCAATCGGTTGACCGCGCGTGCCACGTCGGCACCGAACGCGAATCCGGCGATGTATTGTTGTTGCTCTTCGCTAAAGGGTTTCTCACTCATGCTCGTTCGATCCTTACGGCACAGTCTTTGTAACTGGGTTGTCGGCTGTGGGGGTCAAAGTGTCCCAGCGTTAATTGATTGGTGGCTTCATAATGCATTGGCATGAAAGCGTGCCCTGGCTTCACCGTAGGTGTCACCATGGCCGTCGCAAGCAGGCTGCCGCGACGTGACTGAGCACGGATTTGGTCGCCGTTGGCAATCTCCATCGCAGCCGCATCTTTAGGGTTGATCTCGATGTACGCTTCGTTGGGATAAAGCTTGCGAAGCACGGGGCTTTTGCTTGTGCGGGTTTGGGTATGCCATTGGCTAACCGTGCCGCGGCCGGTCATCAGCAGAGTCGGATACTCCGCGTCGGGGGCTTCGGGCATCGGAGTCACGTCGTCGACCACCAAGCGAGCTCGGCCATCGTCGTGATAGAACCGGCCATCGGCGAACAGGCGACGTTGTTGTTCAGGTTGGAAATCGCCTTCGGCATCCGCTTCGGTCCATGGCCATTGGATGCCACCACAGCGATCAATTTGTTCGTAGCCTTCGATGCCGGTGATGTCACAAGGTTGATCTTCGCTCGCCCGTTGCATGATGCGAAACACGGATTCGGGGTCGGACCATTCGGAAAACATCTCCTCGACGCCCCAGTACGATGCCAGCGCGCGAAAGATATAGAAATCGGCCAACGCTTTGCCTGGGGCTCGGCGTACTTTCTTCAGCACACCGTAGCGACGTTCGCTATTGATGATCGTGCCCGACTTTTCACCCCAGCCGGCTGCGGGCAATATCAAATCCGCATGTCGAGCCGTTTCGGTGTTGTGATACATGTCTTGAACGACAAGGAAATCGAGCCGATCAAGCAGGTTGCGTGCCTCGCTTTGATGAATCCAGCTGTGTGCGGGGTTGGTTGCAATGACCCACAATCCGCGAATGTCACCGCGACGAATCCCATCCATGATCCCGTCGTAGCTCCAGCTCGGTTCGGTCGGGATACATTCAGGATCGATTCCCAAACTGCAGGCGACCTTTTCGCGATCGGCCGAGTCTTTGAAATCGTGGTGTCCGAATAGGTTGGTGGTGTTGCTCCACAATCGTGAACCCATGGCGTTGCATTGGCCGGTGATGCTGTTAGCCCCCGTTCCCGGACGGCCGATGTTGCCGGTGATCAAGGCAATATTGATGATCGCTTGTGCCGTTCGTGTCCCTTCGTAACTTTGGTTGACTCCCATCGTCCACCACAGCGACACCGCTTTTCGTCGCCCAATCGTTTCGGCGGTTTGACGAATCGCATCGGCCGAAATTCCCGTCATCGGTGCGACTGCATCGGGAGTAAATCCGCTGACGTGCTCGCACAGCTTTTCAAAGCCTTCGGTGTGTTGGTCGATAAATTTACGATCAACACATTCGCACGCGATCAGGTGGTTGGTGATCGCATACAGCAACGCGAGGTCGCTTTTGGGACGGATTTGCAAATGCTGAGTCGCCGACATCGCACTTTCGGTACGACGAGGGTCGATCACGATGATTTCAGGATTGTTCTGGTTTCGCAGCACCCGTTCCCACATGATCGGATGGCCGATGCAAGGATTCGCACCAATGAAGACCATGCAATCGCTTTGCTCGAAATCGTCGTAGGTGAATGGCGGCGAATCGAATCCAAACGATTCTTTGTAAGCTGTTGCGGCCGTCGCCATACATTGGCGGGTGTTGCCGTCGCCATGTTTAATTCCCATTCCGAACTTGGCCAACGCACCGAGAAAAGCCATCTCTTCGCATGCGATTTGTCCGGTGCTCAAGAACGCGACCGAATCGGGGCCGTGTTGGCGTTGGATCCCCTTCATCCGAGTCGTGAACAGACGCAGTGCATGATCCCATGACACTAGGGCAAATTTGCCGTCCGAGGTGCGGATCAACGGTTCGGTTGCACGATCCTCGGAGTCAAGTACTCGCAGTGCTTCCCAGCCCTTGGGACAAGCCATGCCGAGGTTGACTGGGTACGTTGTTTCCGGTGTAAGACCGACGGCTTCATCGTCACGCAAGTGAAGTCGCAATCCGCAACCGGTCGAACAATATCCACATACCGCCGTCGTCGTGGCGTCCGCTTGCATCGACTCGTGGGTCATCCCGAGCCCGTGGTCTCCCGGATGCAACAGCAGTTCACGCGTCATTTTGCCATCGTGCTTACGCAGCAGTTTGGGCAGCAGCGATCGCGGGGACTTTCCGCTCGTGTTAGGCGTGGGCTGAATCATCGGAACGTTCCTGGCATCCGGTCGTAAACAACACTCATGAAATACAGCAGCCGTTCGGCAATCTCGCCGCCAATGGCAATCAAACCAGCAGCGATGGCAAACGCCGCCGCGGTCCAAGGCGAAACGAACGTCGCCGCTGCGACAACACATAACAGCCCCAAACTCGTATTGGCCGCCAGCATCCGATAGCGTGCAAGCCGTGAAAGCGATTGACGCACCAAGCGACGTGAGCGACGGTCATAGGCATCCCCACGTCCGTTGGGATTCAAATGCACGCTCCATTCCCAGGCCGCTTTGCTGGCCAATGTGATCAATGCAAACATCGTGATCGCCACAGAAATGAAACGGCTTTCACCCTGCAGGATCAATAGCGGCAGTACACCGATTGCTCCGGCGACTACCGCGGTTCCCATAAAACGAATCAACGTTCGCGAGCTTCTCCAAATTTGGCGGCGGGTCGCGATGTAGATCATCGCGCTGCTGAACAGCCCCGCTGCTCCGACGACGATCGCCATCACCAATGTCAAACTTGCGGCCCAAGCGGGAATCCACTGTTGAATTGATTGAGGTATGTAATCGCTAAAAACCGGCAGCCAATACAGTGCCGTGGCGGCGGTTAGCAGTCCGACATATTTGCCAAGCACAACCGCTTCGCGACTGAGCCAACTCGTTTTTAAACCTAAAAAGACACGCCAAGCTCGCAGCGGTTGACCCAGATGCAGCGATGCGATATTCAGTCCAACGCCGCCAATCAGCAGTGCGGCCAGTAAAATCGATCGCGTGGCCATGACGGAGTGATCGTGACCTGAAACCCAGGCCAATGTCGCGGCTAAACGCTCGATAAATATCATCCCCACCGAGACTTGGGTGGCGACCAACATCACCGCTAATGGCCAATGGCTTTCGGCCACATGGTCCACCCCGATGTCTTGAGGTGCTGCGTTTTTCGTGGCGCTACCGTATTCGCTGCGGTAGTTCGTCGTCGGTTTCGTAATCGTCGATACCGGCGCACCCGCTGCAATGCGGTCATCCGAGGCGAATTCGGTTTCGGCGGTATTAACCACCACGATCGAGATGGCTTCGTTTGGACATGATTGCACACATGCCGGAGCTTCGCCGGCAGACAAACGTTGGTGACACATGTCGCATTTACGGACAATCCCCAGACGTTCGCTGTATTGAGGCACCTCGTACGGGCACATCATCGTGCAATATTTGCAACCGATACATTGGTCGTCCAAGTGACGGACGATGCCTGTCTGAGGATCCTTTTCGTAGGCTTTGACCGGACATCCATTTAAACATCCTGGGTCTTCGCAGTGATGACAGGCGGTCGTAACGTGTTGGATACGCGGCGTTTCGGGTTCACCGATCGTCAGCGTCCCGACTCGCCGCCAACTTTCGTCTTCGTCCAATCCGTTCATCGTGTGACACGCGACCACGCACGCTTTGCAGCCACTGCATTGGTCCAAGTCAACGTCGAACGAGTATTGTTGTCCAGGTGCCGGGGGTGACGCCGGCATCAGACTGCGGTAATAGCGTGCTTGCGCCGGAGCTGCACTCGCTTCGCTGTCATGGGTGGAACTAAATTGTTCCACAGCCGAAAGCGACTGCTGCTCGGCCAGCAATTGCTCGACCAAGTCAGGTGACGACTGAACGATAGGGAGTGCGATGGCCATGATTAAAACAACAACACAGTAACGCTGGTGATGGCGTCGGATTCATAAAATGGAATGGCAAGACAACCTTGGATCGGTGTGGCGTCTTCGTCGAATTGTCGGCCCGATCGCAAAATCGTCGGGTTTTCTGTCACGGTGGCTCCGTTGTGTTCATCCGCCAACGCCGGGATGCCCGAATTTGCCGGCATGGACGTGCCGATCGCCAGTTCGATCTGGGGGTCGGGGTAGCTGGCTGATTCAAGCGTATAACCTCCATCGGCATCCGCTCGCCAAATTTCAAAACCGCGTGCCATCGGAGCGACGTTGCTGCTGATCAACAACACGGAGGCGACGTAGTTCTCGCCAGCAACCGGAATCCCGATTGCGGTTTCCAGTGTGCCTGCGCTTGCACCGGCGGCACGTAAAAAACCGCTGTGGTTGGCGAGATCGTTGTGGATGATCGATCGCAATGAATTCCAGACCTGTCCGGGAAGTCCCGAGCCCTTTTCAAAGCGGATGAAGGACGAAACGTTTTGGAAACGTGCGAGATGACCGTAATATCCCGAGCTTAATGCGACTTCCTCGTAGATGCCCACCGGCGACCATACTTCGAATACGCCTGGTGTTTGGTCAACGGCCGTGGTGGCCAAGACGACGATTGAAACGATGGTTTCGTTGCGAAAGACCGGAAACGCGAGGGCCGCGACGGCGTTCTCTTGCTGCAATGTCACCACCCGAGCGGTTCCGCTTTGCAGACATTCGATTGCCAATCGATCGAGTTCCGATTCGCCTTCGTTGTCGACGCAGCGGTTGTCGTGGACATCGTAGGTGCGAACGTCGCATAAGAATGCGTTGGAGAGTTGACGGGGCAATGTTAAGCACATACCGAGTCCTCCTCGTTCACATTTTCAGCCTTCTTGGCTTCATGCTTGGCGACGTCTTGTTTCAACTTCTTGTGGTCTTGTTCCTCTAGGAAACAGAGCAGTTTTTCTCGGTAATCGTAGTACTCGGGATGCTCGAGCACTTCGGTGCGTACGCGTGGGCGATCAAACGGAATGTCAAAAATAGCACCGACCGTTGCTCGCGGGCCGTTGGTCATCATCACGACGCGGTCGCTCATAAACAGAGCCTCGTCGACATCGTGAGTGATCATCATCGTGGTGACTTGATCGCGAATCAGGATCTCAAGCAGAATCTCTTGCAATTCCATTCGGGTTAGCGAGTCAAGCATTCCAAACGGCTCGTCAAGCAACAGCATTTTGGGTTTCAATGCAAACGCGCGGGCAATTCCCACGCGTTGTTGCATGCCTTGACTAAGATCCGATGCTCGTGTGCGTAGGTTGTTGCCCAAGCCGACGAGCGACAAATAATACGCCGACAAATCGTGACGCTGTTTCTTGGTCGCATGCGGATAAACTTGATCGACACCCAACAGCACGTTTTCGATCGCCGTCATCCACGGCATCAAAC
>NZ_ANOG01001021.1 GCF_000346295.1 Rhodopirellula maiorica SM1
GTATCTGTTTGATTCATTCAAAGTCTTTGATGGCAAGACGGTGGTTGCACTTAACAATTTTCCCGGCAAACAGAATGCGTTGGCGATTGCCCATGACGACTTTGCCACCTTCGAGGTCGTCGGTCATTTCAATGAACCCCACTCCGCGAATCTCAGCGAGTCGGCGGTCAATCAATTGCCCGATGGTACGTTGATGGCGATCTGTCGTAACGACGGTGGGAATTATCATTTTACCACCAGCGTCGATGGAAAATCTTGGACCGCGGGTCGCGAGCTTTCGGTGGTTTCCAACGGAGCCAATTCGAAACCAACGTTCGATAAGTTTGGCGACACCTACTATCTGGGGTGGCAGGAAGCGACCAGGATCGGCGGCGTTGGTCGTAGCGTTTTCAACATCGACATTTCACGCGATGGCAAGTCGTGGACACGAAAGTATCGCTTCGAGACGACTCAGTCGTTCCAATACTCCACGTTTCACGAACATGACGGGGCGGTTTGGCTAAGCGTCACGCAAGGCGACGCGTCGGCTAGTCGTAAAGAGCGGATCATGTTCGGCAAGCTCGAGAAGGTAGGCGAATTCGCATCCCAAGTCGGCAAGAAACGCAAACCGAACAGGACTCCATCCCAAGAAGTGGCGGTGCTGAAGCCCGGCGTCAAACTGTTCACCGATCGTGATTACACCTTGACCGAAGCCCCTGATTTCTTGATTGGACGGCGATTTGTGCGGACCCGTATCGAAGGATACGAGATTGAATGCGTGAAACCAGGTGACGTATTTGTGATGACCCTCAGCAAACCGCACTCCGCCAACCAAAGCGAAAGGTTGCTGAACCAAGGATTCAACAAAGTCGATACACCCGAGTTTCAACTCTTTCCCGGCAAGATCAATCGTGTGTTTGCTTACCGAAAATCGCTCAACCCAGGGGACCGGTTGCGGTTCAATAAAACGTGCTTCCTGGTACTTGGCGAAGGCACGGAGATCAAGTCGCAACCGACGAAGGGCCCGGCCGCTCAGCTCGAAACGCCCCAGCAAACTGCGGCGCGGATCAAGAAAATGGAGAAGATTGCCGAATCGGCATTGGTTGCTCCGACGCTGAACACATCGCCGCTGCCCGAATACGGTTACGACAAACTCGATTACGGAATGACGATCGGAATCGAACGAACCCCCAAGGGGCGGTTGTGGGCGTGCTGGGTTGCCGGTGGCGACAGCCCCGAAGCATTCTTTGTGCTGGCGACCAGCGATGATGATGGCGAATCATGGTCGCAGCCTCGTTTGGTGGTCGATTCGCATGACAAGGATCTACCGCGACCTCGCAGCGTCCTGGTCGGTAATCTATGGACCGACCCGCTCGGACGTTTGTGGCTGTTTTTCGATCAGTCGATGGACATGTTTGATGGTCGCGCCGGCGTTTGGGCCACTCGCTGTGACAACCCGGATGCTGACGATCCGGTTTGGACAGCACCGCGACGGATAGCGGACGGCGTGATGTTGAACAAGCCAACGGTGCTGTCCAGCGGTGAATGGATGCTGCCAATCTCCCTTGACCAGCGTCCTGGTTTCGGTCCGTTTCGCGGTTGTTTTTCCGAGCTGGATCCGCTGCGTGGCGCAAGCGTCCACGTCTCAAACGACCAAGGGGCGACCTGGCAACGTCGTGGTGCAGCAACGTTCCCGAACCCCGATTGGCACGAGCACATGATCATCGAACGTCCCGGTGGTTCGCTCTGGATGCTCGCTCGTACGGCCAAAGGGATGATGCAGACGACGTCCAGTGATGGCGGTCGCACGTGGGAAACGCCAACGCAGCATGAGGTCATTCGCCACCCCAACGCCCGTTTCTTTGTTCGCCGATTGGCGTCGGGACGCATTCTGTTGATCAAGCACGGGGACAAGATCGATTCACATCAAGGACGCGTCCAACTAAGTGCGTGGCTATCGGAGGATGAGGGCAAAACATGGTTCGGCGGCTTGGTGCTGGACGATCGACGGGGGATTAGCTATCCCGATGGATTCCAGTCGCCCGATGGCACGCTCTATATCTCGTATGACCGCAATCGGGCGACCGATGGTGAAATCTTGATGGCGCGATTTAGCGAAGCGGATATGTTGGCGAAAAAGCTTGTCAGCGAACGAGCCAAGCTTCGCATGTTAATCAGCAAGCCGATGGCAAAGAAGATTGCCAAGATGAGCGAAAAAGAGAGTCGCCAAGGGTTTGTTGAACTGTTCGATGGAGAAACCTTCGACGGTTGGCAGCACAGTGGAAATTGGCGTATCGACGACGGTGCCTTCTTTCGCGCGACCAAGGGGGGATCACTCACTTATAAACGCAAGACCGTTCCTGATGACTTTGAACTTCGCTTCGAGTGGAAAGTTTCCAAAGGTTGCAATAGCGGCGTCTACTACCGACCAGGACAAGTCGAATATCAAGTGCTCGATAATATCGGCAGTCCCTATGGCGAAAATCCACGCCAAGCCGCGGCGTCGTTGTTCTTCTGTATGGCTCCCTCGAAAGACGCGACACGGCCGGTTGGACAATGGAAT
>NZ_ANOG01001022.1 GCF_000346295.1 Rhodopirellula maiorica SM1
CTGAGACGATATTGGTGAAAGAAAAGCTCATTCTTGCGAACAATTTGCTGGGAAAGCTCATCTTCAACCTGCTGGGGTTGGCCACCCACCAAGACATCCGCTAACTCGTTGGCCAAACGGGCATACCCCTGTTCGTTCGGGACCAAGCCATCGAGGGTGGTTTCATCTTTACTGGGGTGCCAAGCCATCGAAACCACAGGCGAATGGGTTTCTTTGCCGACCGTTTGCACGATTTCACGTGTCTGAGCGATCGATTCTTGATAGTTTTCGGTTTTGTAGCCCGGCAGCGGAAAGGGCGTCATCAGAATCACCCGGCGATTGGATTGCCGAATGTCATGAATCAGTCGCTGCAATCCGTCTGCGAACCGTCCAATCGCCGGATCACCATCGCTGGCTTCTGCGAAACCGTAAGCCAGCAAAACGACTGTCGGTTTGGCGACCTCGATATCGGCAAGCAACCGCGAATAGCCTTCGCGAGGCGAATCGAAGCGTTTTCGCGCGTAACCGTGCACGTCATCACCGGACCAGCCCAGGTTACGGACAGTCAATTTCCAATCCGGTCGCCGAGATTGCAATTGTCCCTCGAATTGACCGCTGCTCTGCATCCGCTCGACCAATGTTCCTCCGACGATCGCCACACGATCATGGGGTTTTAGCAGAGGAGACGCGGTTTCCGCCGACGCCCCATGAGGAAACAAACTGCCAAAAACTATCGACATGCCGAAGACGATGGTGGCAAAGCAAGAGAGTGAACGCATAACAGGAAAGGGATGCGAGGATATTCGGGTGGTTAGATACTTGTCGCGAATGCAGAGAAAACGCCCAAGGCTGTCTTGGGCGAAAATCGCACGCCGCGGCTGCTGGGCCGCAGCTTAATTCATAGGCTATCAAAACGGCGCAAGAATTTCGGGCGGTACGGCAAATCCAACGAACCCATTGACGGCTCCGGTCACCCACCATTCGCGTTCTAACCCTTTTCATAGCAATCGTTTAGTTGCTGTTGGTTAGCTGTGGGAGGAATCGAACGAGCGGCCGGATTGGACGCTTTACCCTGTGGCTTACGGGGCGGCCCACGGGCCGTTGATCTAAACGAATGGGTGACGTTCTATAGTTCCGATTCAATCGCTTTGATCAGTTCGGCGTCGTCGGGAGTGGTCCGCGGAGCGAATCGGTGGACCAATGTGCCGTCGCGGTCGATCAAGAACTTTTCAAAGTTCCAGCTGACCTTTCCTTTGCCAGCAGGTTTGACGTCTTTGCTGGTCAAGTACTTATAGATCGGCGTCGCATCGCTGCCGTTGACATCCACTTTGCTGAACATCGGGAAGGTCACGTTGTACTTTGTTGAGCAGAACGATTTGATATCCGCTTCGCTGCCTGGTTCCTGAGACCCGAATTGGTTGCAGGGGAAACCGAGCACGACGAAGCCCTTTTCTTCGTACTTTTTGTACAAATCTTGCAATCCAGCGTACTGAGGCGTCAGCCCACACTCGCTGGCCGTATTGACGATTAGCACCACCTTGCCCTCGTAGTCTTCGAGGTCCACGGTTTCGCCGTCAATGTTTTTTACTTTGAAATCGAGTGCACATTCGTGATCGTCGTGGGCGGTCGCCATGGTCGTGAAAGCTCCGAGAACAAGGGCGGTGGCAAGCAGGAAACGCATCGAGAGGACTCCGATAGCAGGGGGGAAGCTGCGATGAGCAGCAAATTTGATTGTTTAGGCAGAGTATAGCGAGCGAGTAAGTAGCAACGAGCGTGGAGGTGAATTAATCTCTCATTGCTGGCGAAATAACGGCAGACTTACTTGACGAAACTACTTTTGATTGCCAGCATTTTGTGGTCAATCTGCAATTTTCTCCCTCCAACGGACCAAACCGGCATACTATGGAAAACCGAAAACTACTTCTTTCTGCAGGCTTTCTAGCCTTGATCGCTGCCGGTACGGTTTTGCCGTACGGGCGGGACTTCTCGACGTTTGGTCGACTCAATACGGCTTCACGATGACCGAGTTGGGCCAAATCACGGGAGGAGGACTGCTTGGATTCGGGATCGTCATTCTGTTGGCAGGGTTTTTAACCGATTGGATTGGATACAAGCCGCTGATGTTGGCGGCACTGGTATGTCACGTGATTTCCGCGGTGTTGCTGTTCTCGGCTACTCCCGTTTTTAATGCGGCCGGTAAAGACGCGGTTTATATGATTCTGTTCTGGTCCGCATTCATTTTCGCGGTCGGCAACGGGATTTGCGAAGGCGTGATCAACCCGTTGACCGCCGCCATCTATCCTGAACAAAAGACTCATTATCTTAATATCTTGCACGCGGGCTGGCCCGCCGGTTTGGTGATCGGTGGTCTGATCGTCTTTTTGAAAGGTAGCGTCGGCTGGGAACTGCTGCTGGCCACCTACCTGATTCCGACCGCAATGTATGGCTTTATTGCGGTCAAAGAACGCTTTCCCCAAACCGACGCTCAATCCGGTACGGTTTCGTATGGCAGCATGATCGCCAAGCTGATCGCGCCGTTCTTTGTGATCCTGTTGTTGACCCACGCTCTGGTTGGATACGTCGAACTTGGAACCGATAGCTGGATCAACAAGATCACCAGCAGCATTCTTAAGAGTGCGACGCTGGGAACCGCACTGTTCATTTACACTTCGTTGTTGATGACCGCGTTGCGATTCTTTGCAGGACCCATCGTTCACAAAATCTCGTCCTTGGGGCTGTTGTTCTTCAGTGCTTGTATCGGGGCTACCGGGTTGTATTTGATCAGCATCGGAACGAACGTTTACTTCATGTTTTTTGCTGCGACGGTGTACGCTCTGGGCAAAACCTTCTTGTGGCCGACGATGTTGGGCGTGGTTGGCGAACGCTATCCTCAAAGTGCTACTGTGGCGATGGCTTTGATGGGGTTTGCGGGAATGACGTCGGCTGGATTGTTGGGCGGCCCGGGAATTGGATACAAGCAAGACTATTTCTCGTCGCAGTACATCCAAGCAAATGCTCCGGACACCTTCGAGCGTGTGAAGGCACCTAACGAGAACCAATTCCTGTTCTTCCCTCCGATCGTCGGCATCGACGGGGCAAAAGCGGGGATGCTTGCTGACAATGGCGAGACGATCGAAAACGAAAAGGCGATCGCGGGCGATGAGTGGACGAGCGAGAAATTCGAGGGACTCCGCAATCAATATGAGTGGTGGCAAACGAACAAAGAGTACGCCTCGGTCGATGCGGCTCCGGCCGGTGAAGCCGCTCTTTACGGCAGCCGAATGGCGATTCGAGCCACCGCGTTGGTTCCAGCCACGATGGCGATCTTGTATTTGATCCTGATTTTCTGTTTCAAAGCCCCCAAGCAGAAAGGCGATGCCTCGCTGGCTGAGGAAGCTCCGGGCACCGAGCTCTAAACGCCTACCTCCCGAGGAACGCAGATCACTTCCGAGGAACGCTAAAGAGCCGATTTGCGTTGGTTCCTTCGCAGCTTTTCCCCGGATTCAAAACTAGCAAAAGCCGGCATCGACCCTGATGCCGGCTTTTCTTTTGTCGGAACCGTTTTACTTTTGCCTGATCCAGCCTTTGCCCCCACTCAGCAAAAGCAACTCGGGCGGCTAGAATCCTGCTCGTTGACCCATTCCGTTTCCCTAGCCCCCGACCGATTCTGTGCTACGCACCCATACCTGCGGACAACTCCGCAAGACCGATATTGGAACCGAAGTGACCCTATGCGGATGGGTCGACAGCAAACGTGACCATGGCGGCGCCGTCTTTATTGACCTTCGCGATCGCTATGGACTGACTCAAGTCGTAGTCGGGCCTCCCGAGGCCGATGCGAAATTGATCGACGAAGCGGGCCGAATTCCCGCTGAGAGCGTGATTCTGATCAAAGGCAAAGTCGCCGATCGATTGGAAGGCAAAACCAACGACAAATTGCCCACCGGAGCGATCGAAGTTCGCTGCGATCACGTCGAAATCCTAAACGTTTGTGCCAACCCTCCCTTCACCCCCAGCCAAAGCGATTTGCCAGGCGAAGACTTGCGGCTGAAGTACCGTTTCTTGGACCTGCGTCGCAAAGAAATGCAGAACGCGCTCGTCCAACGCAGCCGCATCATCAAGGTGATGCGTGACTATTTTGCCGAGCACGATTTCATCGACGTGGAAACACCAATCCTTGGTCGCAGCACTCCCGAAGGAGCTCGCGATTATTTGGTGCCCAGCCGCGTGCACGCTGGAAAGTTTTATGCGTTGCCACAGTCGCCCCAGCTGTACAAACAAATTTTGATGGTTGCGGGTTTCGATCGCTACGTCCAAGTGGCGAAGTGTTTCCGCGATGAAGATTTGCGAGCCGATCGCCAACCGGAATTCACCCAGTTGGACCTTGAAATGTCGTTCGTTGATGCCGACGACATCATGGGGCTGATCGACGGTTTGGTTGCTCGCACGGCCAAAGAAGTGCTTGGCAAAGAAGTCAAAACGCCGCTGCCGCGAATGACCTACGACGAAGCGATGCGTCGCTACGGTCACGACGCACCGGATTTGCGTTTCGACATGGAAATTGTGGACGTCACCTCGGTCGCTAAGAAAACCGATTTCCGTGTTTTCCGAGCTACCGCCGACGCCGGCAATTTTGTTCGTGGTATGAACGTCAAACAGGCAGCTACCAAATTCTCGCGTCGTAATATCGACGAGATGACCGAGTACGTCAAAGACTTTGGTGCGAAAGGATTGGCTTGGTTCCGCGTCGAAGACGATGGGACGCTTTGGAGCCCGATCAGCAAGAATTTGGACGAAGCTCATCTCGCCGAGATCAAAGAATTGATGAAGGGCGAACCGGGCGACTTGCTGATGTTCTTGGCCGATACATGGGAAGTCACTTGCAAAGGTTTGTATGCACTACGCAAGCGTTTAGGCGCCGAGCTGAAACTGTACAGCCCCGATGACCTGAATTGCAGCTGGATCACCGAGTTTCCGATGTTCGAGCGTGACGAGGAAACGGGTAACTGGACAGCGATGCATCACCCCTTTACCGCACCGCTTGCCAGCGACTTGGAGAAACTGGATAGCGATCCAAGGGCATGTCGTGCTCAAGCGTATGACCTTGTTATCAACGGCAGCGAGGCGGGCGGTGGAACCATCCGGATCCACGATTCCAAGACGCAAAGCAAGGTCTTTGACCTGCTGGGGATCGACGAGGCGACCGCCGAAGATCGTTTCGGATTTCTGCTCAACGCACTGCGTTTCGGTGCACCACCGCATGGCGGGATCGCACTTGGCGTGGATCGCTGGGTGATGTTGTTGGCGGGGTTAGAGAACATCCGCGAAGTGATCGCGTTCCCGAAGACGCAAAAGGCAGCCGACTTGATGACTGAAGCACCGGGTGAAGTCGATTCAGGACAGCTCACCGAATTGCATCTGCGTACCGTCGGTGTCAAGACAAGCTAAGGTTCGAGGTCGCCAGCGTTTGGCTCGTTCGATTCTTTGTGTTGAACGCCACTACGCTACGCTTGTTCCCAGTCAAGCGTTTGGAAACCAGTGGAAGCGTTCAGCGAGAACGATCGCTCAATGCAAAAAAAATCCCGCTCGATTGGAGCGGGATTTTTTTGTTTCGGGATAGGATCGCTTGCAAGCGATCCGCTTATTGTGTTCGGCGGCTGATCCAATTGTCATCTGACAATCGCGAGATGGCGCGTTGCAGTACAGCGTCTTCGCGGTCGGTGGTCATTTCACCATTGGAATTTGGACGTGCCGCGATGTAGGTTGGTTCGACCGGGACGCTTGGAGTGACCCCGTTTTGGCTGATCGCTCGGCCGCTTGGCGAATAGAACTTGGCGGTGGTCAAACAGAGGCCAAACTTGGCCGATTGCATCCGAAAGATTCCTTGCACGCTGCCTTTGCCGTAACTGGTTTCACCAATCACATCGCCGCGTCCGCTATCGGCGATCGCTCCGGCAAAAATTTCACTTGCACTCGCACTGTCGCGGTCGATCAAAACCGCCAAAGGGATGTTCCACGTGTTGGGACGATGCGCGGTGTAGTCATAGTTTTCGCGAGCGTTCCGGCCGCGAGTGGTGACAATGCGTCCGTCGCCGAGAAAGCGGTCTGCTACTTCGACGGCGGCCGAAAGCAAACCGCCAGGGTTGCCGCGAACGTCAAGAATCAGCGATTTCATTCCTTGGCGGTGCAGGTCCCACAATGCTTGCTCGACATCACGTGTCGTCGTTTTTTGGAAGTTCGTCAGACGCAGGTAACCGACGTGGTTGGCGGAGTCGACGATGTGCACGTTTTCGACACACGGCACTTCGACACGGCGACGTTGCACTTTTAAATCACGCACGTGGCCATCGGCTCCCAACACCCCAATCGAAACGTACGATTTTTCGGGGCCGCGAAGCAAGTCGGCGGCATAACCCGGATCGGACGTTTTGGTTTCGGTTGTTTCGACACGAACGATGCGGTCGCCACCGATCAAACCAGCCTCTTCAGCCGGCCCGCCAGGGATGACCGACAGGATGTGCAACGCATTGCTTTCCGCTTTCAACTCGATACCCAAACCAACAAAGTTGCCTTCGATGTTCGAGAACATTTCATCAAGTTGGTTGCCCGACAACAGTCGTGTGTACGGGTCGAGCGTCGAAACGGCACCACTCATGAATTCCAAGGCGGTCGCAGTCGGCGACAATCCAATTTCCGATTTGGCCAAGCTTGCAACAAAGGCAACGTTCGCTCGCAAGTCAAAGCGAGTCGCTGTGCTGCGATTGGTCAATTGGTGATGCACGTTTTGACGAAAGCGTTCGACCGCGACCGGGTCAGCGGTAGCCAGCATGCGGCCAACAAACTTTTCTTCGGTCAACGCGACTTCAAGAGCCGCGGTGCCATGCAGCATCACGCGAGCCCAATCAATC
>NZ_ANOG01001023.1 GCF_000346295.1 Rhodopirellula maiorica SM1
CCACTCGCCCTACGTGCCGAACAAAAGCGTCGACCTGTCCGGTTGCAATCAATACGAACGAGGGAACCGCGATCGACAGTAGTGGCACCGCAGCGAGGAAGAACGAAGTCCACTGCATCGCGAGCGCTGCGTAGCTGACGGCGATCAATCCGTACGTCGCTCGCGTCACCGATCGCGGGATCGCAGGTGTCAACGGCAGGGCTGCGAACTCACGCATTGCCAACCCGCTGACAATGCCCAGGACCGCGACCATAACTAACCGCCCCAGCAATGCGGATACAATCACGACGAGGGTCACGATCCACCAGCTTTTTAGACTGCGAAGACGCGACTGGGCGATCTCGGGTGATTGCCGGCGAATCGTCGTGACCCGGATGCAGGTTCCCACCAGCAGAGCGGAAACAGCGATCATCGCAGCGAATTGTACGTTCGGTGGGACAGGAAAGGGCATAGTGAGAACAATCAAGGGAATCACAGGTGTTGAGAGAGCGTGTCCTCATCCAATTCCGGCTCTCCATGCGGAAACCGTCGCAGCCCCCACCGCGTCACAATTGGCAACAGAGCAAAAAGCGAGAGTAAGGCAAACAGCTTCAAATCCACGATGCTCCACACGCCTTGTTGAGCGATTGTTCGCAGCGTTGGCAATTGAGACCCCGCAAGCACAAACACGATTGTGCCTGGCAACATTCCCACCCAGGTTGTCCAAGCGAACGTGGTGACCGGAATCGCGGTTGCTCCGGACGCATAATTGATCAACGTATAGGGTGCATGAACGAGTCGAAGCGAAAGTAAGTAGCTGCCACCGTTGCGCGCGATCGCTCGGTCGATCGCCTCGATGATTTTCGACAACTTGGCCTCGACGACCTCGCGAAACAAATAACGCACGACCAGAAAACTGATCACAGCAGCGATCGTCAATGCAACGCTGGCAATCGCCAAGCCAATCCAAAACCCAAACAACCAACCATAGACGATCGATTTGCCGGTCGTACCAGGCACCAACGAAAGCGCGAGATAAATCACGAAACCTGAAAGCGGCGACCAAAAAGGATGATTTTGAACATAACTACGCAGCGAATCTTCGCGTTCAAATATCGGATCCAATGACAATTTGTCGCCGAATCCAATCCATCCGATAACTACGATCAACAATAAAACAACGACAAGCATCCGGCGCCAATGCATCAACAGCGACCTCTAAGTACGAGACGACGTGGAACGCGAGCGTCGCGGGTTTGCCTGTGGAGCGTTGTTAGACAAACGAATCGAATCTTGCAGTGACTCCTTTGCTTCCTGACACAACACGCATTTGTCCGCAAAAGGGACTTTGCGCAACCGATCAATCGGGATGTTTTTTGAACAATCAACGCACCGCCCGTACGCTCCCTCTTTGACTCGCAGCAATGCCGCTTGGATGGCAGCTAGCTCATCGCTTTCGGCTTCCGCCAATGTGGAATTCACGGTGGCGTAATCCAATTCCACTGCGGCGTCGGCAAGATCGCCGGCAACGGCGTCGTCCGAGTTGTGGAGCTCGGAAAGTTCTCCATCGAGCAATTCCAGCAATTCCCTACGTCGTTGCACCAATTTCTTGGTCAACGATTTGATTTGGTCTTCGCGTTTCATCATCGGTCCTCCGTCGTGGAACGGCCGGTCCTAGACACAAAACATCATACGTCTCTGTCGCTACCAACCGATTAGAACGAGCCATCAACGGCAACATTCATGCCATTTGTGAGCAAAATCCGTTGACGGCTTGTTGATTTAGTCCAAATTAAATTGCAACGGTGAGCCATGGGCCGTCAGACACCCTCTTAGCGCGTTCTACCCTGCCGCTGACGAGAACGTCCGGCTTAGGGTGACTTTAACAACTCGCATTCGTTCTTTTTTAAGGCCGGAGGCCGGTACAATTCATGCCGGTGGTGTTAACCACCGGTTTGGAATGCAGCAAATCCAAGGCCGGAGGCCGACACATTTACACAGTCATTGTGTCGGCCTCCGGCCTTTGCAGCTCATTCGCTACATCCCGTGGCCTTACGGCCACGGCAGAGGATGTATCGGCCTCTGGCCTAAGGCCGTTGGTATGAGTTGTGCACGATGACCATTTCCAAACGATTCATCCCCAACGCAAATCGACCGCTGTAGGGGGAGGCGGCCGAGAAAGGGGACGCCGAGCACCCAACCAACTCCAACACGTGCCATGAAGATCCTGCACATTTCCGACCTGCATTTTGGGCCGCCGTACCTGCCACGCGTGGGGCAGGCATTGATTGAACTCGCTCCGAAACTAGACGCGGACGCAATCGTCGTTAGCGGCGATTTGACTCAGCGAGCCAAACGTGAGCAGTTTGTTGCCGCCCGTGAATTCTTGGATCAACTTCCGAAGTGTCCGATGTTGGTGATCCCTGGCAACCATGATGTGCCGTTATACCGAGTCAAGGAGCGGTTGACCGATCCGTTGGGGTTGTACCGCGAGATCATCACGGACGATCTTGCACCCGTATTAAAGTTGGACGAGGCAATTATCGTCGGGCTCGATTCGACATCGCCTCGTCGAGCGATATCCAACGGACGGATTGTCCCGTCCCAGCTTGAGCATTCCGGCCAAGTCTTCCGGTCTGCTTCTCCCGACCTTTGCAAGATTTTGGTCGCTCATCATCATTTCGCTCCCGCTCCGGACAATTTGCGTGACAACGCGATGCCGAAGGCCAAGAGAGCGATCAACCAGTTCGTCGATCAGGGAGTTGAACTGATCCTGGGCGGCCATTTGCATCGCGCCTACATCGGCAACTCGTTGGATTTCTATTCAGGGAATCACCGCGACCGCGGCATTGTGATTGTCCAGTGCGGCACGACAACTTCGCGTCGCGGACGCGGGCGCGAACGCGAAAAAAACTCGTTCAATCTAATTGAAATCGCGCCGGAGACACTGACGATCACCCATCATATGTTCTTCGACGAGCATGGCGATTTCGATGCACTCAGCCGTCATCAATTCCCCCGCCATGGCCGCGTGTTCAAGTCGCTCGGCTAATCATCCGGCGAAGACGTTTTTGGTTCATGCTTGGAACCAGCTGAGTTCACTTGTGCGGTCTCGCCCCGCTGCCTGAGCCTCGGGGACCAATGATTCGCAACACTCAGGCGAAAGTCGTTGACGGCTTTCGCTACTGCGGGAAAGCTGGCACGAATGTGCAAAGTTGGGCAAGGGGGGTGTGCGATGAGAGACCAGGTCGAAAGCTTGTTTCGCTAAGGAGTATGGCACGAATCATCCTGCAACGATTGGTTTTTGGTCGACCTGTGGGATTTGGCACCGATGTTGCTTCGCTCACCGGAATTCCATTTTGTACGATGAACACAGAATCAGAAAATGTCCGCTAAGGATTTCCGAGACGTCAAAGCCAACGTTGGGTCAGTCAACACGGATGCGAGACACTGTCTGCAAGGCATCGGTCGCATGGTAACTCGATCTGGCGAGGCAGCTGTAGGATGAGTGATAATCCACGCCACGTTCATCCGGTCTACGATCTGTTTCCAATTGAGATCGACGGGTTTGAAGCGTTGGCTGAATTGGCGTTGGATCTTCGTTCATCATGGAACCATGCGACGGATGAGGTATGGCGTCGGTTGGACCCCGAACTCTGGCAGATCACTCGAAATCCGTGGGTCGTGCTGCAAACGGTGTCACGGCAACGGATCGAGCACGTCCTGGGTGATACGGCGTTTCGAAAGAAAGTCGATCAGTTGGCCAGTGTGCGGAAACAAACGGCGGAGCAGCCAGCGTGGTTTCAACAAACGTATCCGGTAACGACACCGCTGACGTGTGCCGCCTACTTTAGTATGGAATTCATGCTCAGCGAAGCGTTACCAATCTATTCAGGTGGCTTGGGGAATGTTGCTGGCGACCAGCTCAAAGCGGCGAGCGATCTTGGGGTGCCGGTTGTTGGTGTGGGGCTGTTATATCAACAGGGTT
>NZ_ANOG01001024.1 GCF_000346295.1 Rhodopirellula maiorica SM1
ACCGCATCACTTATTACCGTCTGTGGAATGCTGGGCACTTCAATCACTGCAGCGGTAGTCCAGTGGTACATTACCGCGTCCAATAACAAAGCAAGTCGCGAACGTGATCGCCTTCGCACGCAATCAGAAACACGGCGTGAGCGCCAGGACAAGCGATTTGATCTGATCATTTCGCATACCGCGGATGTTCTCGCAATTCTTGATCCCGACAATGCGACTACAAGGGACCCGGGTGCTCTCGCCCGTATGATAATTACAGCACAATTACACCTTGACACCACCCATCCAACAGAATGCGTCTTACACGACTCAATGACTGACCTCGGGCTTTCCAAAGGCTCAGACAAACGCACGCGATTAGCGGCAAGCGATCGTGTTATTCATGCCGCCCAGAGTTTCGCAACAAGCTACTATCGCCTCCATGATTGTACTGACGCCTAAATCTGCGGCTAACCATTCGATCAGGAGAGCCCCTCTTTCTTACCTAGTGCCTGCCTCTGAACGGATTGACCTGGGGTGTTTCCTCCCCCATAATCGCCGGGGGTTGAGTAACCGGAGATAACACCCGAAGACAACGCATCACCCAGCAGGTGGTAATAAGTAAACCGTTATGCATCTAGGACAGATTCTCGCTGATGCCAAATAAAGAATTTCTCGAAACCTACCCGCTCTATCGAAAACTGGAGATGATGGTTCCGTCATCAGTGGATGAAATCCCCTCTCCTGCGATAAATGGCATTTGCGGTAAATGTGGCTCACTTCAAACGTTTCGCCAGACAAACGATTGGTACGAACTCAGTGCGTACAGGAACAGCCCAACTCATGGCCAAGTCGTTCGTGCAGAATACATATGCCACTCGTGCAAGAGTTTCTTGTGGACGTTCTATCTTCGATTCGGTGACGACTGTGACTCCGTTACCAAAGTGGGCCAATGGCCCGCTTGGTCGATCGCAGTCGACGCCGGTCTCGCCAAGATACTTGGCCAACACGCTAGTAACTATCGGAAGGGCCTTGTCTGCGAGTCCCAAAGCTACGGCATTGGAGCGTTCGCATATTACCGGCGTATTGTCGAACAACTCATTGACCGGTTGCTCGACGAAATTGAAGACCTAATTCCTGAGGCAGATAAACAAACGTACGTAACTGCATTGGCGGCAACCAAAAAGACTATTGTCGCGCAAGAGAAGATCGCACTGGTTAAAGATTTGCTTCCTCCGATTCTTCGCCCTGACGGGATGAATCCGCTTTCACTATTGCATACTACTCTCAGCGAAGGATTGCACGGTCAGAGTGACGAACAATGTCTAAACAAAGCCGAACATATTCGCAACGTATTAGTGTTTCTGGTAAACCAAGTAATGCAGGCCAAAGAATCCGCTAATACGTTCACCGCTAGCATGCGAAAGCTTTTGGATCGAAAATCAAACTCGAATTCATGACAAGATGATGCATTCGAGTTGCCGATCGCGTGAGATATAAATGGATGACCTCTTGGCTGCAGTCGCGTGATCACTGACATCATCCGACTGCGTGATTCGCCTGAACCCATATCGCCTACTTGGCGTCGCCTACATTGCCTCAACCGCCGACCTGACCGGATGACAAGATGATCTGGGAATCGCACTTCTGGAAAGACGACCTGCTAAAGCAGGCAATTGAACTACGCAAACGTAAGACTCAGACTCGTTGGCCCGAGTCGAGCTTTGCCAAGCTCGAACGGGTACTAATGCTCGGATTCTATTCCGTTCGAAAACTTCATGAGTCGAACAAGCTCTCGACTTCAACCATGACGCAGGCTATTCCGTTGGTCGAATACCCGACGACCGGAAAAGAAATCACTTTGCTCAATTGGCATCATTTCCACGAACTATACGATTTTGATGAAGCGACGACGGTGGATCGCGACGTGTTGTTCGTATGCCACCAATTCGTTCACAGTTTTGTTTTCTCGCCGGTGTTTGACGACAATGACCGGCTTGACGGCGTGATGTTCGCATCGGATCGACAGCGGCATACATCGCTCCTCCAGATTTCAATTGATCAAATCATTCGACTGTTCGACGAGGTTGGAAATGACTACCCCAGCTCCGCCACGTACAAATTGAATAGTAAGACAGGCGACTACGACGTGGTGACTTCATAAGCCAGGCACCACGAACAACCAAGTTACGAACGCGACAGGGTCATAGCAGAAGGGGCATGCGCGGATACACAAGGACGTCATCAAGACAATGCACAACTCGTTGAACGATCAGCTAAATATCGCAAGCTTCTGGAATACAACCTTAAAGTCATCGCGTTCTCACGCATCAGGTGCGGCAAGACGCTGCCCTGGGCCATTCGGCGAACTTATCCTCAGTGAAGCTGCGAAATTCTGCGAACAGACGGTCCCTCAATCTCACGAGGAGTATTCAAAGCGTACGCAACAATCGATGTCGCTAACTACAAAAATCTCGTCGATTTCGCATGCTGCATTCGCCGCCCGACGGCACCCAAAGATCGAAGACAGCATACTCAACGAAACAAAAGCTTTCTGCGATCGCGTTTCTTTGAGCGACGACGTGACACTAGAATCGATGGCGCTCACTCAAGCGATCTCCAACATGTGTTTCG
>NZ_ANOG01001025.1 GCF_000346295.1 Rhodopirellula maiorica SM1
TAAGAGGTGAGTGGCCGGTGGGAACCGGCCCTACTTTACTGAGCCTCAACAATTCATCGCTAGAAGTCCATCGTGGCGATGCACAGATCGACATTCAGATAGCCATCTCGAAGAAACTGGGCTTTTCGCGCGTGATCACGAGCTAGTTCCCGTTCGATTATCAAACGGGCTATTTTCCCTTTTCGATAGCTGCCTAATTTCGGCAACGTTTGTTTGTGCAGTCGAATCAATTCATCAAATTGTTTCTGCATCGCTGTCGGTTCTTTTTCAATATCTGCTAATAGAAGCTTTGCATGTAGAAGGTGGCGGTGGGCATCGTACTCGTCGATCACGTCGGCATACCCCGCCTGCCAGAGACGTTGGATCTGATCGTACTCCTGCTGACAGAGCACGACGGATTTCCGAAGCTTGGGAAGGCCGGATTGGGAATCCGCTTTGCTGTGAGCGAGGTGATGCTCCGCGACGGTCGTGCGATGCCGCGCACGGTTGAGTTCCATTGCCGACACGGCTCCTTGCTGCTGCAATTTTGTCAAATAGGTCAGCTCATCGTTGTAAAGCTGAACGGCCCGTTCCAGTTGATCGAGGGCGTCAGCGGGCTTCGCTTGCGTGCGGGCCAATAGGTATCGCGAACTCGCTAGGCGTCGCATCGCGATGATCCGTTTCAATTCGGATCCGAATCCCAGTTCGGCCATTCTCTCGTGACGCTCTGACTGTCGGCTGCGTATTTCGACCAGCAAACGAATTTGACGGACAACCTTGGCTTGGTTGTTCTCGGCGAGTGCGAGGTTGTGGCTCGCTATTGCCAAGTGCGCACGAGCCCGATCGACCTCCGCGTCGGAACCGGACTGACGTTCCAATAGGTCAGTTGCGGTTTTTAACTCCGTTTGCAGGAAATCGACGAAAGCTCGCATTTTTTCAATGTGAACCACATTCGGCTCGGCTTCCGGCTCCTCTGCCAATGCCCACAGACCGCTGACCGAAACAACGACAAAACAGAGCCATTTGAAGCGAACAATGGATCGTGAGAAACTCATGGAAATCGGACTCTGGCGTTTGTGCATGCCAAGCAGGAAGACTGCATGGATTTGCTTTTTATTTAGCTGTGGCGAACTCGTAGAGCAGCGCCCCTTCCAAATCGCCACGCTCGTCCGAGCGTGAAAAAGCCAACGATGATCGCAAACACTGTGGCTACGCATGCGCCGACCTTGTCATGCCGCTTGAGCGATGTAAGCTCTCAGCGGAACGCCCTATTTCCTGCGTGGCAATGTTGCTGTGCCATGCTTCGATATTTTCAACCCCCATTGTAAATGATGATACGCACCTCTCTATGCGAACGGTTGGGAATAGACCATCCGATCCTGAACGCGCCGATGAGTCGTACAGCGTCCGCCGAGCTCGCTGCCGCCGTGTCCAATGCGGGTGGACTAGGAATGATCGGCGGGACGACTCGCGGCGGTGCAGACTGGTTACGCCAGCAGATCCGTAGCACGCGAGCACTTACCAATCGGCCGTTCGGTGTCGGCTTTATCTCATCGTTTTCTAATGTCGATGAACTGGTGCAAGTCGCACTAGATGAACGAGTATCGGTCATCAATCACTCGTTCTCCGATCCGACTCCCTATGTCGCTGCAGCACGAGATTGTGGCATTCAAGTATTCGCACAGGTGCAAAGCCTGGAGCATGCGAAGCGGGCGGCCGATGCAGGTGTCGACGCGATTATCGCCCAGGGAGGCGAAGCGGGTGGACACACGGGAACTTTGGGAACAATGGCGTTTGTTCCCGCAGTGGTTGATGCGGTCGGTAATCTTCCCGTGATTGCGGCGGGTGGAATCGCAGATGGACGAGGTTTGGCCGCCGCGCTGATGTTGGGAGCGGTGGGTGTTTCGATGGGGACTCGGTTTGTCGCCAGCCATGAATGGAGTGGCGGATCGTGGGAACAAACGCCTCTACTTGCCGCCAGCACCGACGATACGATTCGAACTGACGTTTACGACCAGATTCGCGGCTCGGAATTTCCCAGCGGCATCGCCGATCGGGTCGTTCGAAACGCGTTCAATAGCAAATGGGAGGGACGAGGCAACGAAATCGAAACCGTTCGAAACGAATTGCAACACGAATTAGAGCTTGCGGCGAGCCAAGGAGACTCCAGTGTGATGGATATCAGCGGCGGTGAAGCGGTGGGGTTAGTTCATCAACTCGAGTCCGCCAGGACGATCGTCGATCGTGTTGTGGATGAGGCTATGCGACTGCTACGAGACAATGCAGCTAAGTACGTTGATCCGACTGGGTGAGGAGTTGGGAGTTGGGAGTTGGGAGAATTGAAAAAGTTAAATTGACAATTGTAAATTTTAAATTGAATGAGCACTTCCCGCGGCTCACGCCGTGGGCTACATCCTGACGTCCCTATCGGGACTGGTTCATGCTGATTCACTCGCAAAACCGTAGGACGTGGTGGCGCTAGGCAATCGTTCGGAAAAATACTTCGTCGTTTCAAATGTTCTCGGAAGGACACGAGCCCTACGGTGTAAACACTGCGTTCCAAACGATTTGTAACAAAATTCTGATGGCGAACTTATTGCCGAACGTTTTTTTGGTAGCGGAACGGCGCGAGCCGTCCGGTTTGAATCGGCCGTTTTACTCGCTGCGACCGGGCGGCTTGCGCCGCACCGCTATGTAAGGCCAGTGTCAACACTTTACTGGATTTACCCTTCTTAATCTTAATCGTCTTCGGCTGCCTGCGAGCGAGCGGGGGATTGCTCGGACGGGATTAAGATTACGAGTAAGATTAGGATTAAGAAGTGAGAGTTGGTGGGGTGGGAACCGGGGGGGCTACTTCACTTTGCGATGTGCCGCGCAGGATCGAGGGGGAACACGAGGGTTGTTCCATCCGCCACTGGTCAGGTTAGCAGGAACATGGCGAAGGCTATTGTCACGCTGGTGAGCAGCGAAAAGACGATGACGATCGCAAAGATAGTGGCCCGCATGCGAGGAAACAGGTCTTCAGCAACCCGCTTGCCATCGACCAGCACGTTGACTCGGTGTGCCGCGTCCAGTTCGACTTCGACTTGATGTACTTCTCGCTCGCCGACCTGCATACGACACGGTCCTCGCTGGACCGGCGTCGCGTTGCCTGCGGCGTCAACGACGTGTGTTTGCAGGCCTCGCAGGAGCGACGTCTCCACGGTCACCGTGTGAATCTCCTGCTGGCCCACTTGGATCGCTCGCCGCCGACACATCAGCGAGTCAACATCGACCGGAGGCGGTGCGTAGGGATTGGTGCTTTGCATGATTTGGGTCAAAGATTCTTAATCCTAATCTTACTCTTAATCCTAATCTTCTTTCGGGCGTGGACGGGCGGGTGCGGGGGGAACTTGCTCGGACGGGATTATGATTATGAGTAGGATGAAGATTAAGAAGGGGATGGTTGGAGGGGGCGATTTCAATCGATGCAGATTGCAAATCGTTGGCCCGGGGAAGATAGTTGGTGGATTCGTGATGCCACAGTAATCAAGGATCAAAATTCTTAATCCTAATCTTTTTTCGGTGGTGGACGGGCGGACGCGGGGGGATTGCTCGGACGGGATTAAGATTAAGAGGTGAGTGGTTGTTGGCGGTTGGTCTGGGCGGCTTATGGGATTTCATCCAGTCCTTGTCGCCTAGCTGACTAGCGGCGAGCCAATACGAACTCGCCGTCGTTTTCTTTCGCTAGACGCTGAAGCGCATCGGTTGTTTTTGTGTCGCCCATCGCGATGGTGTGGATGCGAGCCTTGCGGGTGCGGGTCGAGTTGAGTTCGCTGATGCGGTCCGCCGTTTTTGGAGCGAACTCGCCATCGGTCAAGACAAAGATCTCGTCAGGTTGCATCGAGAGTGCCTGCGCGACGGCAGGAAATGGATCGGTGCCGCCTGCGGGGCGATATTGCTGCACCCAATGGATCCCGAGTTGCTTGTTCTCGGGAGTGGCAATTTGCAGGTCTGCTGCGAGTGTGTCGAGATTGCTTCCAAAGAAGACGATCCCGAATTCGACACCCGGATTGAGCGATTCTAAGGTGGCGGTCAATTCGTTGGTGAGTTTCTGCCATCGCGAAGGATATCCCAGTTCGCGAGGATCTCGCATGAATAATTTTTGATCTTTTGCATCGAGGCCTATCCTGCGGGCTTCTGCGAGTTTGTCTTCCGTCCGCGTCAGCCCCAATGCCCTCTGCATGCTGGCTGATGCGTCGGCGACAAACATGATCTTTCCGCCATTGATCGGAATGCTAAAGTATCCTGCCCCTCCTGAATCTTCACCCGTTCCTGTGTCCGCTTCGGCTCCGCTGTCGCCTTGTGCTTCACCTTGCGAGCCGTGCTGCGAGTCCGCAACAGCGGCCTGAGAAGTAATTGGGGTCAATCGCAATGTCGGTAGCTTCATGGGCCATGCCACAGCGGCTGGGAGTGACGAGGCGGATGACACATTTGGTAGTTCCACGTCGTTGATTTTGGGACTCAGATCCACATCCACTTTCGACTCACGGAGCTCCAGGATTTCCAGCGGTGTCTCCGGTAGAGGCTCGATACGCGTCAGCGGTACATGGGGAGATCGGCTGTCCAGTCGCGTCTTAAGTACAAGCGTTTCCACCTCAGCGGGTGCAGTGATTGTCAGCGCGAGTGCTAACAACAGCACGAGGTGAACAAGGGTCGAAGCTAAATACGATTTGTAACGACGGGGACGCGGATTAGGCGAAACTAAAGCTTGCGGCTGCACCGGAACGGCAATAAAACTCGGGCCATTTCGCGATGATTCGCTGGACGAGGCCAGGATGTCGTCGCTGCTTTGCGGAGGAGAGCCTGCGGCATTGATGGAGTTGACTCGAAGCATGTTGCGACAGCGAGGTTGATCATCGAATTCGAGGGACGTGTTTTCGATCCGTCTCGATTGTAGCCCCTGAGATGAGTGAGGAGAAGCGAAATGGGGGCAAACGTTGTCGTCGATCCGACTGGCGTGCTCGTCAGCGCTGAGTGCGGGTGCAACGGCATGAAAATCGCAGGTTGCGAGAGTGGCCGCGTGCAATGCGATGCGTCTGTGCACTTGGCGCTAAACACACTCTTTTTACTCGTCTACGGTTGTTCGTGATCGAGGGGGGATTGCGCGGTCGGGATTTACAGGAAAATGAGATGACAGGAAAATGAAAAAGCTATCGTCGCGATCAGTGAATTTTTCTGTCGCATAAATCTTTCTGTCTTTGGCTAATCGAACGTCGGCTGCGGGAAGAATAAGTGAGCGGCAGAAGAACTGCCGGGCTCGTCGCGATCCGTTCGGTTTGAGTCGTCCGTTTTGCTCGCTGCAACCGGGCGGCTTGCGCCGCTCCGCTAAATAAACCGGCGTTATCTGGCAGCGATTTGCTGAATACACCATTCATAATATTAATATTAATCTGCTACGGTTGTCGACGACTGAGTGGAGGTGCGCGGTCGGGATTACGATTAAGAGTAGGATTAAGATTAATAGTTGCTTGATTGAGAGAGTCGTTCGGTGGAGGTTTGGCTCCGTCTGACACGAATGTCGATTGACCAGTAGGAACCGGCCCTAGTAAGTGCAGCACACACAAGGTGAATCGAAGTGCTGCAATCTAGACGCTTGCACCTGAGCGGCGTTCCCTATGCACAATGGAATTGGTAGCTTGCGTGAACCTGCACTGGGAATGACCGTTTGAACTTTTGATTGATAAGGGGAACGACGCATGAAGGTTTTTCGGTTAACGCGTATCGCTATTGCCGCTCTTGTCACGATTGTGGGTGGGTTGTCGCGTTGCGGTGCGGAAGAAGCAGTTGAAGACAAGACGGGAAAAGTGTTCGCCGGACTCGCGGATTTGGCCAGCCAGGAAAGTGATGTCACGCAGCGATATGCGCTATTGGTGACAGGCGAAAAGCATTTGCTTGAGCCGGGGAAGCCGCCTGTCATACGGCCGTTCCACAAGCTGCGGATCGTTGCTTCCAAACGCCGGTTCGATTACATGGCGTTTGATGACATCCTTCCAATGGAGGCGACGGGAAGACCGAAGGACTATCACAACTGGACCGAAATCGTCCGCTGTGATGGAAATTTGAAGGCATACGCTGGCAAAGCCACCAAACCAAATCGGTATCGGACCAAGCCGGATTTAGTATCCGCGCCGGACTTTTTGCGTGAAAATTTTATACGTGGTAGCTACGTTGATCCATTTAACGATATCTTGCTTTTTGCGACCGCCTTTCAGAGTCATGCCGCAGACAATGGAGCTGTCGAGGAGATTTTTTTGCGGAAAGCCAAGTTCGTTTCTTCAAACGTGGTGCTCAATGACAACGTCCAGAGCAAATGGACACTCAAACTCGGTGACTACGATCTGCGCGTCACGTTGCTGCAAGGAGCTGCATCATCTTATTTGCCAATCGAGGTGAAGTACGAGTCGGTGGGGCCGTATCGGAAGGATTTCTTCAGCCACACCCGCATCGAGTGGGTGGAGCAGTCAGAGCATTGGCTGCCACGGCGAGTGGAATGTGCCAGCCCGACCTATCGAGGCGACAAGCAGGTTGTGAATAAGTTTTTTATGAAGTTCGACTGGATCGTCGGAGATGAGGTGCCGGATGATTTTGTGCGCTGCAACAGCGACGACTTTCGTCGACCGCTGCTGGATCATTTTGAGGTGGAATATGATTTTATCGCACACGGTAGAACCTTTTATGCGAAGCCGTGGCAGCGTCCCGATGATTTATACATGGGTCAGAAACGTCGCGCGGAAGTCAAGTGATGTTTGAGGGACGGATGTCGCCGACAGAAAATTACGCCGCCATTGGTGGAAGAGGTGGAAGCGTATATCCATGAGTTGCTTCTTCGTTACTTCTTCCCCGACGAAGGAGGCTGCCGATTTAGTTAGCGGATGCACCGGCCAGCGGCCGACACACTGTCAGCCGATGTGTCGCCCGCTGGGCTATGTTTTCCGGCCTTTACTAACCGGCGGCTTACGCCGCCGGCAGAGAGTGTATCGGCCTCCGGCCTGTGGTAGATGCGATCACTTCAGCAGTCTCAACGAAGTTGGTAGGGACTGGCCTTGGTGCAGACGCGTGCAACGGATTGTTCTCCTGTCACCCCCAGGACCTCTGTTCACAAATTCGGATTGAGTTTGTGGGGAGAGGGAAGCCAGTGCGAGATATGCTAGGAGCTGATGCCTCGATTTATTGATCGCACGTCGCTATGCAAGCAGCCGGCCAATAGGAACCGAGGGGGCTCTCACATCGCGTTATGATCGCAGAGCGATCAACGACATTGGCAACACCGTAGTCAAAAAGGGAATTCTGGCGAATTCTACTACGGACACTTATTGATCGCACGATCCTAAGCGAACTGGTTTGCCAGGACTTGCATCGTTTCGCGTTGCCGCTTTTGCACGAATTGGCGGGCAGCTTCGGTCTTGGCTTTCGCGGCGGCGAAATCGCTGGCCATTGCGACGACGGCGTCGGGGATCTTTGCGGATTGTTCTTCGTCGTCGAGGTCGAACAACCAATCCCCCAGCCCGATGTCTTGCCACATGAACCCTTTGCTCGTCTGCTCGGCGAACCGACACACGATCGCGGGGATGCCGTTGCCGACTGCCATGATCGGCGAATGCATCTCGCTGCCAAACAGCCCCGCACTGCGAACATAAACACTCAGTGCTTCGTTGGTCAGCCAAAAGTTTTCTCGCCAAACCACTCGCGGCTTCACATCCGCAGGCAGTTTGTCGTACAAGTTTTCTTTGCCCACCTTCATCTGCGTCATGTCCTCGGGACAGAGCAGGACCTTCAAGTCGGTTTCGCGAACCACGCGAACGATCGACTCCAGGATCGGAGCGTGATCTTGCTCCTTCATCGTTTCGTTATGCGCATGCCGCTTGGGATCGATCGCACGTTTCTTGCTAGGGATCGTCCAGTACGGGGTGAACCGCAATCGTGATTGGCAACACAAGAATTTTCCATCCTCCAATTCATTGGCGGCGAGGAACTCGGTCGCGGCAGCGTCGTCACGCAAATCACAAGCGAACGCACCGTCGGGCCCGAATTCCATCACCGGGCAATCGACGCCTTGTTCGTTTGCCAATGCCAACGACACCGAATCGCGAAAAAATACGAACTTCGCCTTACTGAGCAGTTCCTTGTCATCACCGGAGAAAAACGAGCCGTGCGTGATTCCGTAGACGCCGAACGGTTTGCCGGTGTGTTTAACGTAGGCGGCGACATCGCGAGCGGCGACCAGGGACGGGCCTGATCCATGCAGCAAAAATTCGGACCACTCGATCGCGTCTTGCAGTTCGGCGCCAGACGCCTTGCCATCGCTGCGGATCGATCCTTTGACAATTTTCAAATTCGGGAATCGTCCATGTTCCATCGCGGCGACCTCATCGGTCAAATCGCCCGAAGCCCACAGGATGACCTCGGCGTCGGGCAGATGTTTTTCGATTAGCGCCAGCACGCCGGGCGTATGCGCGATGTCGCCGATGTTGACCACTTGCCACGACGAACGCAGCAGGATGCGAGGCCGCTGTGATTTAGCAGCGAATGCAGGACTCGCTAGCGATGTCGTTAGCGTCGCCGCCAACGTGGATTGTAGAAAGGTACGTCGTTGGATCATGGTAGTGTTTACTCGATTTTAAGTAGCGAAACTCGCAGAGAGTTTCGGCAACGATGGTCAGGTTTGGTAGCGGAATTCGTCAAGAGTTTGTTGATTTAATCGAAATGTGAATTGCCGTTGTGAGCCGTGGGCCGTAAGTGAACGTCCGGCTTAGGCCAGAGGCCGATACATCCTCTGCCGTGGCCGTAAGGCCACGGGATGTAGCGAATGAGCTGCCAAGGCCGGAGGCCGACACAATGACTGTGTAAATGTGTCGGCCTCCGGCCTTGGATTTGCTGCATTCCAAACCGGTGGTTACCACCACCGGCATGAATTGTACCGGCCTCCGGCCTTAAAAAAAACGAATGCGAGTTGTTAGTGTCACCCTAAGCCGGACGTTCTCGTAAGCCACCGGGTCGTGCACGGGACCCGGCCGCTGACGCGTCGCGGCTCATTAATTCAACAAGCCGTTGGCGACTTCCGCTACAGGAAGACTGTTCGGACTTGACAGGCTGGAAGCCTATCCCACATTGGTTCACTTTTGGATTGCATCATACACGCAGATCTTTGGGAAGTGTATTAGCGGGGCGTGGCTGAGGATACTTGTGAGTTTAATGCTTCGATGTTGGCGGCTTGATGTAGCCGCATCATCTCGGCGTCGCTGATCGCTCGGTCGAATACGGCGAGGCCTCCGAAGCGACCGATTGTGGCTTCGCGTGTGAACGATCCGACGGCGTAACGAGCACCGACGGTAAAGTCCGATCCGCCGCCCGGTTTGGTCGTGGCATGCTTCACCGCGTCGTAACCGAAAATGCCTCGGCCGTGGTAATACGGGTTCATCCCGCGGTCTTTGCCGTCGGGGCCTTCGCTGGTGAAGTAGCGATCGTTGCGACGGTCTTTCACCGCATCAAGTTCTCGTTTGTCCAGCACGCCGTTGATGTACGCACGGATGTATTCGCCGTCATAGGTGAATCCCAATGTGCACCAGCGATCGGTCGGCACGGTTTGCCGGGTCGCGGCGTAATCAGCACACCACGGAAACGCACTGCCGTCGGCTCGCCGCGTCACTCCGCCTTCGCTGGAGATATGAGGGACCAGCTGATTCGGCCCGCCATAAGTCGGCATGTTCATCAACAGCGAGTATTGACGCGTGCCCGAATCGTCATTCGCTCCTTTGCCCTCACTCCACATTCCCGCGATCGTCCGGCTCTGACGCAAGTTGTGGATGTTGACGACCGCAAACATGCTGACCTCGGCATCGGGGCCATGAATGTTCAAGTCACCCGTCTCGGCATACGGGATTTTGAAGTACTGTTTACCGTTCAGGTCAGCGGCATAGCCCGAAAATGGACCACCCTCGACTCGCTGAATCGGTCCGTCGACTTCGGCCAATGGATAGGTCTGCGCGGTGCCGATTGATTTCCGTGGCTGTCCCGTGGGCTCGCCAAACGTCCAGAAAGCAACCAGTCCAGGCATCTGGGTAACAACGCTCGCATCGCCGCTGGGGCGTGTGTATTTTGATGCGGGAGTGTCGGCGTAGGTCGCGGTGCAGATCAGGATTGCGAGGATTGCGTTGAGGAAGATTTTCATAGCGGGCGAAGGGAAGGAGGAAGGAGGAAGGAGGGAGTGGGGAGTGGGGAGTGGGGAGTGGATGACAGGCTGGAAGCCTATCCCACTTGGTTACTCGGGCCAATGCTGGCCGATCTTTTGTTTTAGGAAGTCGACGCTGCGGGCGAGTTGGTCCATGCCGTCGACACCGTCTTCGATACTGATCCAGCCGTCGAAGCCGACTCGTTTCAGTTCGCTGAAGATTGCATCGTAGTCGTTCAGGCCTTTGCCGATCTCGCCATGACGCAGTCGTTTCGCGTAGCCGACCGCGCCGCCTTCTTCGCGTCGCAGATCCTCCAGCGTGCCTTCGGCGAGATAACGGTCGCTGGCGTGCATTGTCACAACGCGATGCGAAACTCGCTTCAGCAGCTCGATCGGATCTTCGCCTGCCAGGTAGGTGTTACTCGGATCATAGTTAACGCCAAAGTGCGGGTGATCAATGCGGTCGACAATCTGACAGAAAATATCCATTTTCTGAGCAAACTCGGGATACTCCCAAAAATCATCCTTGTAGTGGTTTTCAATGATCAGTGTGATGCCCCGTTCAGCGGCATGCGGCAAACATGCTTCGATCGACTCGACGGCATATTTGACGCCTTCGTCAATCGTCAACTCGGGCCGCCGTTGGCCGCTGAGTACGCGGCAGAACGAACCGCCAAGCGTGTGAGTCATCTCGATCCAGCGTTTCTGTTTAGCGATTTCTTGCTCGCGAAAGGCCACGTCGGGGTGGGTAAAGTCGGGGGAGCAGCACATCATCGGGATGACTTTGCCGTGCCCTTCAACCTGCTCGCGAAACCGCGACCAATTCGATTCGTCCGCCATTTCTAAAAATCCGGCGTACCACTCGAGCCCCTGGATATCGAGTTTCGCGGCAAGTTCAATCCACTCGGACACCCTCATCGTGCCGTCTTTGCAGAGCGGTTGCATGAACGCTTTGGGAAAGGCCGCCAGTTTTGGTGTCGGTGTTGGCATTGCTCGATTGGATGATGAGGATATGTTGTTGATTTGTAGTGGATCATTGCTAATGATCCTGCATGCCGGGGGCTCCAACAAAATCCAACTAAGGAACCCTTCTTATTTACCTCGGGGGGCTGCAATTGTGAGCCGTGAGCCGTGGGCCGTAAGGCACCGGGTACCTTCCGAGACCCGGCCGCTTACGCGTCGCGGCTCAATGGATCATCACATGCGACAACGCTTTTACACCGGCGTCAGTACCGCTTTCACCACTTCGCCGCGATGCATCTTTTCGAACGCTTCGTGCCACTGGGTGATCGGCCAGATGCCACCGATGATCGGTTTGACGTCTAGCTGGCCACTGCTTAGTAACGCGATCACCCGTTCCCAGATCGGCCAGTTGTGACTGAAACTGCCTTGCAGTCGCACATTCTTCTGTACCAGTGGATCGAGGTTAAACCCCAGCGGTTGCGGGCCCCAACCGACTTTCGAGATCCAGCCGGCGGGACGAACCAGTTCCATCGCAATCTGCAGCGTGATACTGGCGCCGGCAGCGTCGATGACGCCGTCGCACCCGAGACCATCGCGATCAAACGCCCACGGTTTCGCATCGCCGATGATCGTTTCACAGCCATATTGTTTGGCGATTTCCAGTCGATGACGGTCGGATTCGAGTCCGACCAGTGCGACTTCGGCGCCACACAATCGAGCCATCGCGGCGCATAGGATCCCGATCGTGCCAGGGCCCAGAACGACGATGCGGTCGCCGGGTTCAATCGAAGCGTTTTTCACTACCGCGTTGTAGGCGACACAGCACGGTTCGGTCAGACAAGCGTGTTCAAACGGCAAGGCGTCGGGAATGGCATGCAGGATCCGTGCAGGGACGCGGACGAACCGAGTCATCGCGCCGTTCACCCCGTAACCGAAACCTTTGCGAGTCGGATCGAGGTTGTACAGTCCTCGGCGTGACATTGGGTTTTGTGGATCGATGATCGCGGCGGTTTCGCTGACCACGCGGTCGCCTTCGCTCCAGCCCTCGACGTTCGCACCAAGCTCAACAATGTTTCCGCCGAATTCGTGCCCGAGCACGACGGGATAATTGACGGGCCACGAGTGGTCCGCAGTCCACTGGTGCAGATCGCTGCCACAGACGCCGACGTTAGCGACCTGCAGCAGCACATCGTCGGCCCCGATCGCTGGCCGATCGATCTCACGAATTTCGACGCATCCTTTTTCAGGAGCATAGTTCACCACCGCAGCTGATTTCATCATTTCAACGTTTCCAAAAAAAGTGGGATAGGCTTCCAGCCTGTCATCAGCCCTCCCATCCCTCGTCTTCTCCCGTCTCCCGTCTCCTCACTCCTCACTCCTCACTTTTTCCCCTTTCCCCTCTCCATGCACGGCATCGCAGATCAACCGCAGCGAAGACTCCAGATCGCCATCGGCGGTTTTAAACGAATCGGCATCGATCGTCAGCGGGGCGCCCAGCACGACCAGCGGTGCGCCGTACGCCGGACACTGGATCGCTTGTTCTAAACTCAGTCCGCCCACCGCTTGCACCGGAACTTTGACGGCCTCGCAGACTTCGCGGAGTTGGTCCAGCGGACTTGGCATTCGCTGGCCGCGAGCGGCGATGCCACGCCGCTCGTCGTACCCGATGTGATGGATGACAAAGTCGCAGCCGAGATCTTCAAGCCATTTCGCGCCCGCGACCATGTCATCGCAGACCATATTGTCGCCCATCACTTTGACGCCAAAATCTTTTCCTGCTTTGACGACACAGCGGACGGTTTCCGCGTGTGCTCGAGCCATCACGACGACATGAGTCGCGCCAGCGCCAGCCATCATTTCGGCTTCCAGATAGCCGCCGTCCATCGTTTTCAAGTCCGCAACGATCGGCACCTCCGGAAACTCGATGCGCAGCGCCCGCACCCCATGCAGTCCTTCGGCCAGGATCAGTGGCGTGCCGGCTTCGAGCCAATCGACGCCAGCGCGAATCGCCAAGTGCGCCGTCTCGATCGCCTCGGCGATGTTGGTCAAGTCGAGTGAGATTTGAACGATCGGCTTCATGTTTCGGGGAGAGTGGGGAGTGGGGAGTGGGCTTTTAGTTTAGGGGGTGTTGGGAGGGCTGTGTTGCGTGAGCGTTGGGAAATTCGGGTCGTAATTCGTAGCGAATGTCGCCAAGACTTTCGGCAAGTTAGTTAATAAAAACGGTGATTGCATTGTCGATATAATGAGCCTTGTAGGCTCGGCCAAACGTTCGCGATTTGACGCAGAGAGAGGGGCATGAAGCATGCGTCTGATATTGATTTCGGTTGCATTGATGGTGTCATACGGGAGTGAGGCAACTGGCGGTGATCTGACGCTTCGCATTCAGTATGACGGCGAGCTACCGGTTCCGGAGGCGATCCAGGTCGACAAGGACGCTGAGTTCTGTGGCCAGCATCCGTTGATTGACGAAAGTCTGCTGGTGAATCCTCAGGATCGTGGGATCAAGAACGTGGTCGTCTATCTTGACACGGGACGTGGCGGGAGCGAGGTCGCAAAGGTCCCGCCGCTCAATAGAACTCACACGTTGACCAACAAGCATTGTCGATTCGATCCGCACATTGTTTTGATGCAAGCGGGTGACACGCTTCAAATCACAAATTCGGATTCTGTCGGTCACAACGCCAACATCTCATGGTTCCGTAACCCGGCATCCGGGCTGTTGATTCCGCGGAACGGAGTACGCCGAATGAAACTTGATCTGCCGGAACCGGCGGCTGTGCCCGTCGAGTGTAATATTCACCCGTGGATGAGAGCCTATGTGTTGGTGTTAGAGCATCGTTACGTCGGAGTGAGTGACGAGCATGGCAAATTGGTCATCCGAGACCTGCCAGAGCAAGAGCTCATCTTTCGGCTGTTTGTCGAATCGGCAACGCGTCCACTGGGGACGGTGAAGGTCAATGGAGAGCCGCAGAATTGGTCACGCAACCGGTTCCACTACAACATTCGTGAAGGCGAGAATGCTTTGGGTACTGTAACGCTAACCGCCGACCACTTCGGCCGTCGCTGATTGGACGATGCCTGTTTCCCTCTCTTGTGATCTGACCCATCCGTCTTACGTTCTGTGGACTCGCTGCATCGCGGATTGGATCAAGTGCGCCATTGCCATCACGACGATCCAGGCGGTTAGCAGTATGGCGGTGAAGTAGGCTCCGTAGCACCCAATGAACCACCATCCATCGGATGCGTAATATTCGCCCTGCTCGATCGCATGAGGACTGGCGTGCTGCGTGACAAAAATTGCGAGTGATGCCAGTAACGCCGAAATGACGAGTGAGACGGTGAGCCAGGTGAACAGCGGCCGCCAACTTTTCGTTACCAGCCAGCGAAACAAATGGATGCTCGCCACCACCGCGGGTAGGGTAACGAGCCCGAGCGTCATTTTTGAGACAAGGTCCGCCTGGTTCATGACCGGAGCGTCAATCAGCAACGCAATCAGCGGCATCGCGGCGACCAGCGGCGACAGCAATAGCCAACGCAAACTCCATTGCCGCGACTGAAATGATCGCAGCAGGTAGATGCCGGGCAGGTAGAACAGCATCACGCAGTAAAAGACTGCCCATACAACCCGAGTCGGTAGGTTCGCGAGTTCGCTGGGGCGAAGGTTCCAGGGCAGCGGGTGGCTTTCGCGCGGTGATGTCTTTGCAGAGTTTAGCGTCGCACTTACCCTTGTTTGCATTGCAGCGTT
>NZ_ANOG01001026.1 GCF_000346295.1 Rhodopirellula maiorica SM1
ATGAATCGAGGGCATGTTCGGGCAGTCCCCAAAACGCACGCCATTGGTCAACGGCCGAATCAAACGAGCTGACCCATTGGTTGATCTCGGATTCCGATGCGACATCCGAAGTGATTTCGATATGTTGACCCCTCGCTTTGACAAAGTCGTCTGCGTGGGTGGCGTGAGCCATCCCGCTGAAAAGCACCCCTGCCACCAACCCGATTTGAAATAGTGTTCCATTCATACGCTCAGTTTACTTCGTTTCTGGTTCTCTGTTCAGCACTGCTCTCTGCGAGCGGTTGCGTCCAACGCGCCGAGAGTGATGTCGTGGTCTACTCGGCACTGGACGAAGAGTTTGCCGCCCCAATCTTGGATGCGTTCGAGCGCTCGACGGATCAGGAAACCAGTGTGATTCGCAAGTTTGATGTCGAATCGACCAAGACGGTGGGGTTGGTCAACCGCATCATTGCGGAGCAAGACGCGCCGGTGTGCGATTTGTTTTGGAACAATGAAATCATGCATACCGTGCGGCTGCAGAAATTGGGGCTGCTCGAGAAACGGTCCTGGAATGTTGATCCAGGGTGGCCCTCCGATATGATCGCCAGCGATGGGACATGGTGTGGATTTGCCGCCCGAGCTCGCGTGTTGCTGGTGAACACCGATCTGATCCCGGACGCCAGCGAGTATCCAGATTCGGTTGCCGATTTGGCCGACGAAAAATGGAAGGGGCAATGTGCGATGGCGCGGCCGTTGTTTGGTACCACGGCAACGCATTTCGCGGTTTTGCGTGAAATCCAGGGACGGGAAGCGACACTCAAACTACTGACTCAAATTCGTGACAACGCGGTGATCCTGTCAGGCAACAAACAAGTGGCTCAAGCCGTTTCGTCGGGTACGGTCGCCTGGGGCTTAACTGATACCGACGATGCGGTCATCGAACGCGATTTGGGCCGCTCGGTGGCAATCGTTTATCCGGATCAATCGTCCGATCAACCTGGGACGTTGCGAATCCCCAATACGATTGCGGTGCTAAAGAACGCGCCCCACTCGGTCGCCGCCGGATTGTTGGCGGATTATTTGGTTCGCCCCGAAACCGAAGACCGCTTGGCGATGGGCGACAGCAGTCAATTGCCGCTCTTTCGCGATGCCAAATTTCCACCGCGTGTATTGCCAGAGACTCCGGTGCGGTGGATGCAGGCCGATTTTGAAAACGCAGCGGACGACTGGGAGTCGTGGGCCAGCGAACTCAACGATTTAGGCTTGGGCAAATAGCATTTCGTAGCGAGAGGTCTCGCGTGACCTCCGCTTCGCTAAAAAACACCAACGGATTCGGAAAACGCTTCAGGGCGTACGTCTAAACGACGAAGCAGGTAGGCAGGAATCATTGGGTGAATCACGTTAGCCGCTTGGACGCTTGCCCCGGTTGATTTAATGCAGTTTCCTGTGGCAAGAGGTGGCTGATGGATTACCTCGTCCGTCATGGGGGTATTCGACGGACTAGGAAGTCCATCGTACGACTCAATCAACAGCCTGCTAGCCCCGGTTGAATGTCGGAACCGTGGCTAGCGCCAAAGCGGCCAACCGGTTGTACCCAATGATTCCTGCTTAGCTGCCTACCTGGCTTAGCGTATCGCGGTTTAGTTGACCAGCGACGCCGTTCGCAATGTTTCGCCCTGCAATCGAATTCTGTCTCCGCTGGGACCGGCGAGTCGCTGTAGATGGGGGCGGCGGACCATTTGTAGGCAGGATGTTTCGTCGCCCTCGGGTGCGTCGTCCATCTGCAAGTCGGCGGACGTTCCCCAGGCTCGCAGACGCCGCAGCAACTCGGCGGCGATCGGTTCGGTTTTGCTCTCGGCTCGCGCTGCAACCACCGAGTGATCTTCGCTCAGCTCTAACAATCTCTGCACGTCCTCGATGCGAATCGATGTATCGGATTCTTGGATGAACACCAATTCGCCTGTGGCTCGTTCGAGTCCGGTTTGCCCAGCCGCCTCCAGCCCCCGCGGCCGGCTATGGCGTACCACGCGGACTTGAGGGCATTCTTGTTGCAGTTTGTCGAGGACCTCGGGGGTCGCATCGCGGCTGCCATCATCCACGACCACGACTTCCACCGTATCACGCGTCAGTTTGGCGAGTCCTACGATCACTTTTTCGACTCGAGCGACGATCCGGTTTTCACCATCGCGAACCACAAGGACAACGGAAAGCTTGGCGGGGGTGGACATGATGCATCAAACTCCGGTCCTGAAAATCGGTGGTGCGGGAAAGCCACTACCAGCAAGGACGCGGACAGGAAGCTTGCGGGCTGCACTCTGCGACTCTGGCTGTTTTTAGGTTTCGCCCGTTGAAGCTGGCTTCACGAACATCGCTTCACGATTCGGGTCTAACCTGTAGTGCTAGTCTTCGGCAGCCCGCAGGATCGCAATGCATGCAAGTACGTATGAATCCGAATGTTCCAGTCGTTCCGCTGCTGCGGGTTCGCTCTATAATGCGTTTGTTCGCTGCCCCAAACGGCAACGCTGCTGCCTAACGGCAACGCTGTGAAATGCTTTGCGGCACCAACCCGAAGGGGCTGGCTGCATCATCAAATCCTCTCACTTTCAAGAAACAATACTGATTCGCCATGTCCACCGATGATTCTGCGATTCCCAATTTCAACCGCGGTACCAACGGCTTGTTGCCGGCGATTGCCCAAGACGCCGCCAGCAATCGTGTGTTGATGATGGCGTGGATGAATCACGAAGCTTGGCAAGAAACGCTGCAATCGGGTTACGCGGTTTATTTCAGCCGCAGTCGCAACCAGCTGTGGCGAAAAGGCGAAACGAGTGGGCATCAGCAACGGGTTGTCGAAATTCGTGTGGATTGTGACGCCGATACGATCCTGTTGAAAGTTCAGCAGAAGGGAGCCGCGTGTCACGAAGGTTTCCAAAGCTGCTTCTTTCGCACGGTCGGGGCGGATGGTACCGCAGTGGTGGCCGACGAGCGATTGGTCGACCCCGACTCGGTCTATGGAAAAAAGTCTTCTTGAAAATGCGAGCCGCAGACGCGTTGGAAAGCGTGCGCGAACCGGGTACGCTTTGCTTCTTGACCGACGTCATATCGACTCGCCATTCCCAACCCCTCCCTCGATCCAACTCGGAGTCTCCAATCTGATGAGTGCCGAAGCAAAGCTAAAAGAACTCGGAATCGAACTGCCCACGCCACCCAAACCGGTTGGCGTTTACAAACCGCTCGTGATCGCGGGAAACATGGCCTATCTGTCGGGCCACGGCCCGCTGAAGCCCGATAAATCCTTGATCACCGGACGGCTTGGCTTGGATATGGATGTCGACGCTGGTTACGAAGCAGCTCGGTTGACCGGGATGGGCATGTTGGCAACGCTACAAACTCATCTGGGCAGCCTCGACAAGGTCACTCGTTTGGTCAAACTGCTCGGCTTGGTTCGCTGTACCGACGACTTCGATAAGCAGCCTGCGGTAATCAACGGTTGTAGCGAACTGTTCCGCGACGTGTTTGGCGAAGACGCCGGTGTGGCCGCGCGAAGTGCCTTGGGGACCAACGCATTGCCGGGTGGAATCTCCGTGGAAATCGAAGCTATTTTCGAAGTCCAAGTCTAAGCAACGAAGAGTAGTGGACAGCGATCTCACGATTCCATTTGCGTAATTTCGCAACCGGTTTGACACCGGTTTATAATGGTTCTCGGGTACAGACAGTGGATGCCCCCATCATTGTGAGTAGGCTGGCCTTGTGAAAAAGTGCTCTTGAAAAAATGCTCGTGAAAGAATGCTTGTGGCAAAATGACTGAGCGGACGAACGTACAATCGGAACCGACCACGTTCCCGCCGCTGGTTGATCGTGCCATCATGATCACTGGACCCACTGCATCGGGCAAAAGCGCTGTCGCGATGCAGTTGGCTCGGATTATTGGGGGCGAGGTGCTCTCGCTCGATTCGGTGGCCGTGTACCGCGACATGGACATCGGCAGTGCGAAGCCGACTCGCGAAGATCGCCAAAGCGTGCCGCATCACCTGATCGACTTGGTCGATCCCACCGATGAATTCAGCGTGGTGTGTTACTTGCAAGCCGCCCACGCGATCGTCGATCGACTTGCGGCCGAGGGGAAACCGGCAATCTTTGTCGGCGGCACTCCGATGTTTCTCAAAGGCGTGCTGCGAGGATTTGATCCCGGCCCGCCCGCGGATGAGGCGTTTCGCCAATCGGTCACGAAAGATGTCGAGCAGTTTGGAATTGCGGCGCTGCGAAAGCGGTTGCAACAAGTCGATCCTTTGGCTGCCCATCGCATTGATCCAGGCGACGTGCGGCGAATGATCCGCGCGCTCGAAGTGGCCTACCAAACCGGTCAACCACTGAGTCATCGACAGCTCCAATTTGATCAAGTGCGTGACGCATCGGATTGCAACGTGTTCCGGTTGGGGTGGGATCGCAAACAATTGCATGATCGGATCAACCAGCGAGTCGAACAGATGTTCGTCCACGGTTTTGTTGACGAAGTCCGTGGGCTGACCGCGAAATATGGTGAACTTTCGCGAACCGCGGCCCAGGCCGTCGGGTATCGCGAGTTGATCGAGTGTTTGACACAGTCGGGAGACCTCCAGCAGACAAAGCAAGAAATTGCAGCCCATACGCGTCAAATGGCAAGACGCCAGGAGACATGGTTTCGGTCGTTTGCCGAAATTCGCACGATCGAGGTCAGCGAACCGCTCGACGCGGAATCCACCGCAGCGCATATCCACAGCCAACTCGTCAACGCCAACCGTCCTTAGTCGCGTTCGCCTCCCACATCTCGTAACACGTCGGCAAACGGCATTTCGCTGCATACCCCAAAGTGCGGTTCACGTGTCATCCGCGACCGAATCATTGCGGGCGTCGACAATCCGCACAAAAATCTTGCTCGTTGTCGTGCGGTGACCATGCGATCGGGGTACTTTGCAATCATCTCGTCGACGATCCGGGGCGCCGATCCGCCGAGTGATCGTGGCGATGCCTGCGGGATCTCAAACGGTCCCTCACCAAGACAGTAGCTGCAGTGACCGCAATCCTGTTTGATCTCGTCGCCAAAATGGGCCGCAAGCGTGGCGGCTTGGCACGACCGAGCTGCGGCCAATTGCAACACCGCATCGAGCCGATTCACTTCACTGGCTTCGCGCTGCACCATCCGCTCGGTCAATTTGTCTGCCAGACGGTTTGCGTTCTTGGGCTCCTTGATCCAGCGATATCCGTGCACAAGATCACTGACTTTGACCTCGAGCCAACCACGCTCGGCCATCCACTGGATCGCCGATACGATCGATTTACGATCGGTTTGCAATCGATTGGCCGCCAACGTGACATTCAATATGAACCACGTTCGCCCTTTGGTTAAATGAGACAACACAGCCGCAATGAAGGGCCGTCGTTGATCATCGACTTGTTTCAAAATTGAATTTAAAGTGACGATGGGGTGGATCTTGTACTTTTCGTAGCGAGGTGATGTTGCTTGTAAGTAGCCGTCCAGTTCCAAGTAGGTCAACAAGGTGCGGACGACCGAAATGCGGATATCGGATTCCGCGGACAAGCGGTATTGCGACACAAAGAATTCGTCACGATTGCCTTGCAGTAACGCGATCATCTGACGCACGGCTGATCGCGAAGGCGTGTCACCATAAGCAAAGTTGTCGATCGTGACTCGGTCCTCCGGAACAACGATCAGTTCACACAGCGATGGTTTTCCGTCTCGCCCTGCACGGCCGATTTCTTGGGCGTAGGCTTCGAGCGATTTGGGCGGATTGAAGTGATAGACGTAGCGAATATTCGACTTGTCGATGCCCATCCCAAAGGCGATCGTGGCAACCACCACGTCCTTCTTTGACTTCTGAAATGATTGTTGCACCTGCATGCGTCTGTCGATTTCCAGACCGGCATGGTAGGCGGTGGCGCGGATGCCATCGTCAACGAGACGCTCAGCGATGTCCTCAGCAGCACGTTGCGTGGTGACATAAACAAGCGTGGCGCCGGCAGGCCGCGAATTGATTTGAGAACGCAGGTGTGGGTATTGAGCTTCGCTGTCTAAAACGATGCTTCGCAAATGCAGGTTCGGGCGATGGAATGGAGTTCGAATCGCATCCCGGCTGGCGATCCCAAACGCCTTTCGGATGTCGGCCAAAACGCTCGGCGTCGCGGTCGCGGTCAACGCCAGAATCCGTTCGGCCGAAAATCGCTGAGTTAATTCCGCCAATTTCAAATAGTCGGGGCGAAAGTTGTGCCCCCACTGGCTGATGCAATGCGCCTCGTCAATCGCAAACAGCGATATCCGCAGCGTCGATAGTAACGCGATAAACTGTTCGTTGAAAAAACGTTCCGGAGCGACGTACAGCAGTTTGACATGCCCATCGCGGATGCTCTGCACGGCATCGCGAAACTCGGCAGCCGTTTGAGTTGAATCGAGCCGGATCGCGCCGATGCCCCGCTTTTGCAGCGAGTCGCATTGGTCTTTCATCAACGCAATCAGCGGCGATACCACAATCGTGATGCCGGGAAATAGCAAGCTCGGCAATTGATAGCAAAGGCTTTTGCCACCGCCGGTGGGGAATACCGCAGCCACGCAGCGGCCCTGCAGAAGCCGCTGGATGACAGCCCGCTGGCCGCGTCGAAACGAGCGAAGTTGGAAACGTTCGCGCAGCACATCGCGTGGGTCGATTGCTTCCAGATCTAACGACTTGGAAGCGTTCGTCGCTGAGCCCTCAGTTTCCATTACCTGTTCCACGTTTGATCACTGTCAATCGTGGGTATCGTAGCAGAAACAGCAGTTCTTGATCAGAACAGTGTCGATTCGGACAACAGATCGGCAAGCGCCAAATCGTTGGCTTTGTCCCGGTCATCAAGATCGTCTTGGGCAACGACCGATGGCGGCGCGAGGAACTCGGATTCAGCCGAGGCCGTTCGCAGTTTTAGCCCGTTGATCACCAATAGAGCGTCCAACGCCGTGACGAGGTTGTCACCATTGACATCCACAAAACCGTTGAACGAACTAGGGATCGTCGTGATCGGCCCAGCACCATTGAGATTAATAAAGTTAATCACGCGAAGCGCGTCATTGGTGGTGACATTACCGTTATCGTCCACATCCAGCGGATCGGCTTGTTTTTTGAATGGTGTTTGACCAAAGCCGACGTCGATTGTGAACGAGAAGGTGTTGAACAAGTCAACCAATCCGGCTTCGAAGGCCCGGATCGTCAACGGATAGCTTCCCACCATCGTTGGCGATGGGGTTCCAGTAAACGTTTGCGTGGCAGCATCAAATCGCAGCCACGGCGGAAGGAATCCGTTGGCATCGAACACGGTGATCGTGAACGATCCGCCCTCGGGATCGGAAACAAAATTATCAGGCAGTTGGAAGTGGAATCGTTTGCCGCTTTCTGCGCTCGGGATATTCAATGTGGTCGTGAATACCGGCGCCTCGTTGACGTTATTGACATGCACATCAATCGTCTTCACTTGCACGCCGCCTCGTGTGTCGACAGCGCGAATTTCAAGTGTCAGATCGGGCACCGTTTCGGCGTCAAATTCGGCACCCGCAGCCACACGCAATCTACCCGTACTAGGGTTGATCACAAACAATTCTGAGGCGGTTCCGCCGTTGATCGACAACGTCACTGAATCGCCTCGGTCAGCGTCACTAAACCGAATCAAAGCGACCTCGTCACCTGGTTGGGCGGCTTCGGAAACATTGAACTGGTTCGTCAAAATCACCGGGGCATCGTTGCGATCGAGCACTTGGATTCGCAATGTTTGCCGGAGCGTTTCGCTCTGGCCGGTGGTGTCGGTGATATCGAATGGCAGTTCAATGACACGACGTGATTCAAAGTCGAGGTTGGCGTTCTCCGCGACTCGCAGTTCGCCGGTTGCAGGATCGAAGACAAAGTTCGCTGCGGCATTTGTGGGCACCATCGCGATCGTGTGAATGGCCGGAGCCCCTTCGGGATCAACCACTGACAGAATCGTCACCAGATCATTCGCTGCGGCGTTTTCGGGCAGATCCACGCTATTGGTGTTGAGCGTGGCGGATTCATTGATGTCAGTGATCTCGATATTCATCGTGGTTCGGGTCGACAGCGGCGGGGTACCGTTGTCGGCGACAAGAATATCAAGCGTGTAGCTCGATTCGGTCTCGAAATCGAGTTCCGTCGATTCCAGAACGAAAAGTTGGCCACCGCGGGTCAGTCGAAACAGCCCCGATCCTGATCCACCGGTGATCTCGAATCGGTGACTTTGGCCAACATCCGAATCGTTGACCTGGAGCGACGCGATTTGTCCTGTCGTGTTTTCAGCAATGGAAAGCGACGTGGTGCGAAGCTGCGGTGCATCGTTTTCGTCCTCGATGACGATCTGTTTGGTAAACGTCGTTACCGCGGGCGGGACCGCACTGTCGCTGACCTCGAGATCCAATGTCAAAACATTGGCGGTTTCAAAGTCGATCACGGCTGTATCTTTTAGGCGGACGACTCCGGTGGTGGGATGCACATCTAGGATCGAAGCGGCCGTCCCGCCGGTGACGGTAAAGGACAGTGTTTGATTGCGTTCGGTGTCGGGTTCGACAGCTGCGATTACCCCAACTTCATCGCCTGGCGTTGAGCCTTCGGGGATCAACAATGGTTCACGATTCACGACGGGAGCTTCGTTCACATCCTCAACGGTCAACACCACACGTGAGATCGCCGACGCGTTTAGCGAGTCGGTGACCAGCACGCTGAAGCGGACTTCGGGACTGGTTTCAAAATCGGGATGGGCGCCGGAGGCAAAGCTTAATTCCCCCGTGAAAGGGTGAATGACAATGCCAAGGTCGGCACCGTTGGCGTCCGTGTTGTTGAGCAGCGAGAATCGAATCTCCTGGCCATCAATGTCGCTGGCGACGATCGTGCCAAAGACCTCTCCGGACGCAATGTCCTCTTGAATGGTAAAGCGGGTTTCGTTCTGCACCGTCGGCGCAGAGTTGCCTCGGACGTCATCAATAAATTCAAAGTTCTCGTATCGAGTTACTTCGATCGGTTTCGGTTCGGCTCCGACCAACGGTGTGATCCCAGAGGTGCTTTCGACGGTGATGTCATAAGCACCTGGGAACAGATTGGTGATCTCGTAAACCCCGTTTTCATCGGTAACGTCAAAGGGTTCACTTTGCGTGTAAACCAGACGGTCAAAGCGTCCGAAAGAGGTGCCGCCTTGGAAGTTGTCGCTATAAGCAAGCGCGTAAGCGATTTCTTCGGTCGGAAACGACAGAGAAATCGTTTCTCTCGCACTGCTGATCAACCGATTGCTGCGGACGAACCCGAGCAACTCTCCGGCTGCGTTGTAGGCTTCGAGCCGACCGTATGTCACGCTCAGCGACGAGTCGTTGGCAATCGCATCAATCGCGATGGCTGACACGGGGCGAAAGAAATCGAAGCGAAGCCGACTGCTGCTGGTGAACCAATCGATCCCGCCACGGGCAAAAATACGGTTCTGTAGCGTGATCGGGAAATTGTATTGGTTTTCCGAGGTTACGTTGTCGTCAAAGTTGTCGCCAAAAGTCACTTCGCTGATCGAAACCCCAGGCGCCGCGTGCAGCAGATTTTTTTCGATCACGACGCCACTAATCGGATCTCGTTCGATCAAGTCATCGGGTTCAACGACATGCGTCAAAACATCGAGGGTGCCGTTCTGATTGGTGTCGGCAAAAACGGTCAAACCGGCTGCAGGCACTGGATCGCGTGATGGACCATCGCCTTGCGGAGGGCTCTCGAACAACGTTCCGCGAACACCGCCGACGAAGTTGCTGGTGCCCAAGTGGTCAAGCGGCAAACCTTGGAACTGGACGGGGGCGGGCGGACCAAAGAAGCCCGAGACGATGCTTAGATCGGTGGACGAGCCTTGGGTTCGACCTGCGACCCAATCCTCGACATCGCTGCCAATCGAATCGCCAATTCGGCCCGCGTATTCAACGTCGTTACTGTACACGATGGGAACGCCTGGACGTGTGGTGATGCGTTTGGATCCGAGGCTTCCATCAACAAAAACGATATTGCCATAAGCAACATCCACACTCGTGGAAAAACTTTGCAGGGAGAACGAATCAAACGTTTTCCATTCGCTCGCGACACCGTCGTTGTCAATCAGACCATCATTGTCGAGGTCAATATCGTCCGCAATCGTCGGGGCGACATCGCTTTGGATCAACATGTAGGTCCAACCGCCGCTGGATGAAAACACTGCAGAGTCGCTGGTGTGAATTCCGCCGGGCAGTCCCGAGAAGTCCGTGGTCGTCGATTGCAGCACAGCTGATTCGGGATCGATGTCGTAAATATTACCCGACGTGATAATCGCCAGGAAACCATTGTCACCGAGCGGCTGATTGCTGAGATCAAAAACTTGCCCCACTTCCCCTTCGTTTAAAAAGTCTTCGCGGACAATCACAAAGTAAGTGTTGTCACCAATTCGTCCTCCCTTGGGACCTCGCAGTTCAATGTAAGGGTTGGTGTCGCCGTAAAACTCGTTGATCACCAATTCGCCAGGGCGGACCTCGGGCTCGATCCGAGCCGTGATGGTTGACGCAGGCAGGTTGACCCAAGCGGGATCCGAAAGCGTCGCGTCAACCGAGATCACGATGTCCGACATCCCAAGCGGTGCGGAATCAACAAGATCAATCGCGACTGTTTGCGGAATTTGCCAATTGTCAGGCGTAAATACCAAGCTGGATGTTACTGGCAAAAGTTGCAGCGGATTTGTCGTGATATTAATAGCCACATCGGTCGCGGGCCGCGTGTCTAGCGTGATCAGGAATTCGTCTCGTCGAACCGACGACGAAAACACGGTTTCGAAATCGGTCTCGGTGACCGTTACGCCGATAATGGCATTGGTCAGTGCGAAATCAGCAGTGATCGCGGCGCGATCGGTGACCGTGACACGATGCGCCACGTCGCCAAGTCGCGAGTAGAACAACGACTCCGATGGCACCGCTTCGGATGCCGAGAATCCAGCGGTGATTTGCCCGGTGTCGGGATTGGCAAACAGTGCCGTGCGTTGACCCGCGCTGCCTTGATCCAACATCACAAATTGAGTGCCATTGAACGACAACGAAAAACTGTCCAGCGTTCGTGAGGCAGTGCCAAGCAGTTGACCATTGCCAAGCAGGTCGAATTCAAAGAAGCGATCGTTTGTATTGTCAAATCCGACGATGCGTTGGTTGACGGAATCGAACGTTAAATCGCTGACGTTACCCAGCCCGCCAAGCGAGGTACCGACGGGGACCAACAGACCGCTGGTGCGATCAAAGATTGCGAGTTGTTGTTCGCTTGGTGCGATTGCACTGCGAGTGACCGTATAGATCGTGTCGGTCGATGCATCGTAGGCGAGCCCCGCCGCAATTTCGTTCGCCAGCGTCGCGACCAAACTTTCTTGGCCGGTCAGCGGATCAATCGTATAGATCGAATCGGTGACAAAATTCGATCCGTAGAACGTGCCGTCATTGGTTCGCACCAATCCGTAGATCGGCCGAGTCGATGGAGTGCCGATCCGGCGTACCGTGCCATCCAACGACATTTCAAATAGCTGGGTTTTGTCGCTGTTGGCAGGATACGAGGTGCCAAAATAAGCGTTCGGCGACGATTGGTAGAAGCCGCGTGGAATCACTTGGCGAACCGTGTAGTCGCCGACGGCAACATCGGTGAAAGCATAGCGTCCGACATCATCCGTGGTTTGGGTCCGTTCGCCAAGATCCAATTCGCCGTTATTGTTCGCGTCAATGTAGATCTCGATGCCGCTTAGATTGTCTTCGCTCGTTTCCTGAATCCCATTTTCGTTGACATCAAACCAGACTTGGCCTTCGATGGCGCCCGCCGGTGGTGGTGGTGGCGGCGGCGTGATGCCAAAGTCGAATCCTGTCACGTTGTCGGCCGCGGTTAGGTTTACGCGGTGGGCAACGTTACCTCCTGCGGCAAACGTGAGCGCGTCGGATCCCAGTGCGGTCGAAGCGTTAAAACCACTGCTGACCACGCCGGTATCAGGGTTGACGATCAGCGTCGCCTGCTTGTTGGCGTCGGCGTTGTCAAACATGACAAACTCCGTTCCATTGAATGCCAACGCGAAACTGTCAATCGGCTGCTGCGTCGTAGCCAACAGTTGACCGGTTCCATTGAGATCAAACGCTAGGAATTGATCATTCGTATTATCGAAACCCACCACGCGACGGTTAACCGTGTCGAAGGTCAAATCGCTGGCGCCGCCCGGCAAGTCCAGCCCGTTTGTCGAAACCTCTGTCAACGTGCCGGTCACGCGGTCGAGAGTATGCAGCGTGCGAATGCTGGCCGATCCCGGCGTCAGCGCCAGCGTGTAGATCGTGTCGGTTAGCGGGTCATAGGCCAGCCCGGCAGAACCGGCCGATCCAGGTGGAGAGATCTGCGTTTCGCCACCGGTTTGTGGATCGATCTGATAGAAACCGGCACCGGCCTGGAATCCCGCTGCAAAGAACTCGCCATTATTGGTGCGAATCAGTCCTCGGATCGACGTGGATTGCGGGGCTCCTAGCAAAAACGCTTCACCGTTTTCGCTCATCTGATATAGCTGAGTCGATCCAGACGGGGTGTTGGAAAAGGTCGTGCCAAAATAGGCACTCGGACTGGTTTGTCGTAGATTGCCTGAGTCAACACGTATCGTCTGAGTTCCCGCGGCAAGGTTGTCGAATTGGTATTGCCCCAGAGCATCGGTTTGTACCGCGGTTTCAGTCGCATCGAATTGGCTGTTGTCATTCGCATCGACATAAACGCGAACATTGGGTACGCCGACTTCGGCCGCGTTGTGGATGCCGTCACCGTTATCGTCCTGGAAAACCTCGCCCGCCAGAACCGCCAGCAATTGCCGTGATTCCAATCTTTCTAAGCTTCGTCGGCGGCGCTGCGGCCGCGGTGATCGTTTCTTACTGCGGGCAAATCGATTTCTAGGATTAGGCATGGCAATGAACGTTAAAAAGAAAGGGAATGAATAGAAGGAGAGTGTATCACCAAATCAGCAGGATGATTGCGAGTGCCATCGTGGGGCAAGTGGATCGGAGCGAAGGGGAACGGAGGCAAACGGAACGGGGCGAGGGGAATTCTCGAAACGAGAACGACCCCTTAGAATAAGTATGCCCGTCGTCGGGAACAACTAAAATCATGAGGAATCGGTAGAGAGAAAAAGCAGACCGGGAGTTCCACTTTAGAACCGCGACCTCGGGATGAGCTCTCTATCGTATCGCTATCTTGTTGTGTTTGCAGTTTTCGAATTGTGTTTTTGAAGTCATGGAATCGGGGCCGGGATGAACTTTGCAGCGAATTTCACTGCCATCGACTTTGAAACGGCGACCCATCGATCCGACAGCGCATGTCAACTTGCCGGCGTCGTCGTTCGCGACGGCGTCGTGGTCGATTCGAAAGTCTGGCTGATCCGTCCCAAGCCGTTTTACTTTAGCCCGGCTAACATTCAGATTCACGGGATTTCTGCGGATCAAGTTCGCGATCAACCTGAGTTTGGCGAGCTTTGGCCCGAGGTTGCCGAGTTCCTCAAACTGACGTCCGGCGCTCACGACGACAAACCAGAGTGCCTTGTCGCTCACAACGCCAGCTTCGATATCGGGGTGATGATGGGATGTTTGCACACTCATCGCATTCCAGTACCTGATCTTCAGTACACCTGTACGCGGGCAATCGCTCGCCAAGTCTGGCCCAGTCGGCCGCGATTTGGGCTCAAACCGTTGGCGGATTGGCTGGGGATCCGGTTTCGGCACCATGATGCGCTCGAAGATTCGCAGGTCTGTGCCAAGATTTTGATGGCAGCGGGGATCCAAGCCGGCGCCGGGACGCTTGAGGAACTCGAGCAATCGACCAAGCTTTCCCGAGGCGTCGCCGGGGCTTGGGGAAAACGAGGCCCGTCAAAATCTCATTTTCGCCGCCCCAAGCGAAGCACAGCCTCATCCGCTTCGGCGTCGCGAACCGAATCTCGCATCGCGGAAACCGCTGCGGTCCAGGCTCAATTGAAACAGCAGTGGGATTTGCAGCGTTTGTTCGTCCGCGCCGAGTTCATTCGCCCGTTGGCGGGACAACGCGTCGTCTTTACTGGCCAACTGCGGCAACTCACTCGCGAGGATGCCGAGTCGCTGGCGATCCGCCTGGGCGGCACCTGTCAAACCTCGGTGACTCGTGAAACCGATCTGCTTGTCGTCGGCCAGACCGACAAACGGACAATCCAATCAGGCCGCACTATTAGCACCAAGGAACAGGCGGCGCGAGAGGTCCAGGCCGCCGGAGGAGAGATTCGAATCGTCAGCGAACACGAGTTTTTAGGCTTTGTCGTCGCTCCGACATAAACATTTTGGAGTTTTTGCCGACTATCTTTACAGGTGACCTATGCTTTCGAGTGACTGTATTTCCAGCCCAAAGCGTTATCACCTTGGAATGAACTTGTGACCCGTGTACTTCTGACGGCATTCGAGCCCTACGATCGATGGACCGAAAACTCGAGTTGGTTGGCTTTGATCGAACTGACTCAGTGGTATGACGGACAAGCGGATTTAACCACCCGGCGTTATCCGGTGGATCTGACGCAGATGAGCGTGCAGCTGAAAAAGGATTTGCAAGACGACTATGACATCGCCATCCATCTTGGCCAAGCGCCGGGGGCGACGCTGATCAAGCTTGAAGCGATCGGATTGAACGTTCGCAGCGATGGAACGCCGCTGCTGAAAGATGCGCCGGCCGCCTACCAGTCCTCACTGCCCTTGCCGCGTTGCCGTGACGCACTGGTCGAAGCCGGGATACCTTGCGAAGTCTCGCATCACGCAGGCACCTATCTATGTAACGCCGCGTTATATTTGAGCCAGCACTACTCGCACTCGTTTGCGATGAAGACTCAAAGCGTCTTTGTTCATCTGCCACTCTCGCCCGCCCAAGCCGCTCGCGACGCTGATCGTTTACCCAGCATGAGCACCCCGATGGTCAGCGCCGCACTGGCAATGATCATCGAAAACATGAGTGGCCAGTAGAGCCAGTTGCGGTTCGTGGTGCAGCTAAAGGTTGGGCAGGAAAATTAAGGGGGCATAAATATGTTCGAGCTTAGATGCCGCTAAATTTCTAGTGGAAACTATTCGCGTCGGAGCTGCGCAGAAAAGGTTAAAACATGGAGGGTTAAAAAATGGGGGAACGTGCGCACGTTCACGCTCGGTCGTGAATCACGACTGCTGTCTTACTCTTGCGGTCGCAACCATTTGTTCTGTCGACCCTTTTGCAATGCGGTCACCAGGCGAAGTTAGCTGAGAGCTCGGCGCGATTCGTATCGGCATCGTCTGCAAGAGTCGGCGTCGCTGGCACTCTCCCCTCAACGAAACAAGAAGAGACCGTGGGAGGTCATGATCGCGACGGACCAATCGTGCATCCCCATTTTCTAACCCTTCATCTTTTAACCTTATTCAGGCCCAACCCGTTCGTCAGAACAAATCAGTTCGAAGCAATTTTGTAACTGAGACGACACGAAAAAACGCCGGGCGTTTCCGTCCGGCGTTTTTCGTTTTTGTTATCGCTTTGGATTTGTTGCCAACGTTAGCGGTTGGGGTCGAATCCGGTTTGGGCGATCTCTTCTTCCTCTTGGATGATGATTCGTGGAGTCACCATCAACATCAAGCTTCGTGCATCCCGGCCCGTTGCAACGTTGCGGAACAGTCGGCTGATGTAAGGAATCTTGCTCAAGAACGGTAGACCGCGTTCGGATCGACCTTCGGCAAGTCGTTTGATTCCGCCCAGCAGAATCGTACCGCCGTCCGGCACACTGACCGTCGTGCTGACCTGGGTGAAGGCAAATGTCGGCAATTGAACCGTTGTACCTTCGACCACGTCGCTCGATGTGTCCGAGTCGGTTTCGTCGTTTTCGTCGATCACGCCGTCACCGTTGGTGTCGCGAGTCGTGTTGCTGTCGGTGTTCGTCGAACGTCGGCCTTCGAAGGTGAACGTGTCGACGTCGCCGATCTGGCTAAAGAACGGAACCAGCGTCAGGCGGACGAATCGTTTGTCATCGCTGACGATCCCTTGTACGTTCAACTGCGTGCCTTCGTTTAGCACCACGATGACCGGTTGTTGGGCGACCGCAAAGTCACCGACGACCGGCGTGATACTGGTCACGAACGGTCGCTGTGACACGTCGCTGATCGTTGCAAATTGTCCGTCGAACAGCGTGACCTTCGGAGCTTGCATGACGTTGTTACGGCTGTCGCCCTGGGCGGCTTGCAAGAAGAAGAAGGCTTCGATGTCGCTGAGGATCGCAAACCCAAGCGTCGAGATCGCACCGGCGTCAGGAGCACTGAACGGTGGCGTGACCCCAAAGTTGTTGTTTTGGAATTGCACGTCCAAGTCCGAGGTGATTCCACCAGGGCCGTTGAAGCCGATCGTGACCCCAGGGCCCGAGTCGTCTTGAGGCAAGCCGTTGGTGTTGTCATCGAATTGAACGTCAAAGTCGACACCGATCTGTTCAAAGAACGTATCCGAAAGCGTGATGAAGCGAACTTCGATCGTGATCTGCAGGTTCTGCAGACGACGCAGCGTCGTCAACAGGTCGGTGATCTGGTCGTGCACGTCACTGGTCGTGCTGATAACCAAGCTCAAGTTTTGTGGGTACGGAGCCATCGTGCTCGGGCCGCCAAGGGCTTCCCAAGTATCCGGTACCACGGTGGTTTCAATCAGGGTCATCAGCGAACCAAAGTCAGCAAACGAGCTGCCCCCACGTCCGCCGGTCGCTGCGGTCGGTGGATTGCCTGGGCCGAAGCCTCCTTGCGAACCCATCGGTGCAAATTGTCCCAACATGTTCGGTGCCATCTGTGACGGCGACATGCTGGCGGCCATACCGCGGCCCAAATCGGTAGCCGAAACCGGCATGATCTGGACATCGCTGTGCGGGCTGGACATTTGATAGGCTGCTCGCAGAGCTCCTGCCAATCCATCCTCGTAGCTGCTGGTGAAGTTCGGGATCGGAGTGACCAAGTCGGTCACACGATAGGTCTTTGGATAAACCTTGCTTCGCTTGGCTTCGAGGCTGGTGATGTTCAGAACGTCATTCTCAACCACATAGGTCAGTTCCAAGTTGGTCAGAATCAAGCTCAATGCACTCTTGAGCGGAATGCTCTTTTGCAGATTCAGATTCACCGGAGTATCGGGGGTGACGCGGACGGCCGACAACGATCGGCTATCCATCACGATCGGAACGCCGGTGACGGCCGACAGTTCGTCGAGCACTTCGTGCAGCGGACGGTTACGGTACTTGACGTTGACGTCGGTCGATAGCGAACGAGTGATCTCTTGCTCGCGAGCACTGAGGCGTTGGTCACCGCCGGTGTTGGCCAATCGACGTCGCGACAGATCTTCCCAGACGCGTGCATCTGGCAGAGCAAAGTTGCGTTCAGGATCGATCCCGATCGACGCTCGTTCGACATCAAGCATGTTGGTGACGAAGGCGTCTTCTTTGGCGTCGCTGATCTCTTGGTTCATCAAGCGGCGAACTTGCATGCGGGCGTTGTGGAACATCGTGATCGCGATTGGCGAACCTGGCTTCAATTCAGCGACTTGCTTGGCAACCACTTCGGCTTCGTTGAAACGTCGCTCTTCGATCAGTTGGTTGAATTCTTCGACCAATGTTGCGATCTCGTCATCCACAGCCGCTTCGCGTTGGGATTGGGTCGCCATCGTGGTGCGAACGGTTTCGTTTTCCAGTTCCAATTCGATATCGGCGCGGTTGCTTTCGACATACTGTTGTTGCTCTCGCAAGGCTTTGTCGACCATCACGGTCAATGAACGTCGGCTCGCTTCGTCAAGATCCGAAGTCTCAACACGTCGTTTCAGACGATCGAGTTGATCCAAAACGTCCATTGGTGCATTTGTTTTGGACTCGTGAGCTTTAGCCAATTCCGAAGTCACTTCGCGATACATGCGACGTGTCTTTTCTTGGTTCTCAATTTGAGCCTTTTCGATCGCGGTCAGTGGGACATTCGGGTCCTTGGCCGCCATCGATCCAATGCTGTTGGATTGCAACAACGTCAATTTGTCTTTCAGTTGGCGGCGTGTATCGAGGTCCAGCTCGGCTTCGTATTTCCATGCTTCCAAGAACTTTTCACGAGCGGCGACCTTGTTACCTTGAGTCAACAGGTCCAATCCGTCTTGATAGGCTTGGGTCGCAACGCTCGAGTTGCTCGATGGCAGCGGTTCCGTGTTTTGAACTTGCGAAATGCCGTTGGCGGGTTGGTCGCCGTTGAACAGCATCTGTGCTACGGCACTCGCATTGATGTCGTCGCTGGTTCCGCCGGCTTGCCGAACGGGTGATGTGTTGGTTGGTGAAGTGCCGCTGGTCAGCGCGACTCCGCTTTTGCGTGCCGCCGATTCGGCATCCAACAACAGCTGCCAAACGCGTGGCTCGCCGGTGGTGAATTCACGTTCAGGAACGTTCAGCGATTGGGCTTGTCGTGCCAGTGTCAACGCGGTCGAGGCATCACCTCGGTCTAGCGAAGCGCGTCCGATCGCAAGCAAACGCAAGGCTTCTTGTTT
>NZ_ANOG01001027.1 GCF_000346295.1 Rhodopirellula maiorica SM1
AAGATGGCATTGGGCTCGCGCCGCTCCGCTAACAAGATCACACGGTCAGAACGAGAGTCTTGGCGACGGTTGCTACGGAGGGAAAGAGTGGAACGACAACAGGCTGGAAGCCTATGCCGCACTCTGAGGCGTAGGGCCTAATACGCCAATTCGATACCGCTGCTGACGCCGATGAAACTGAGGTCGTCATCGAGCGGGCTGTCGCCAGACATGCCGCCATCAGGTCCGGTGAACACGCCGGTGGGATTCGCGCCGCCGACATCCATAAAGTGTTGGGCTTCGAGCGCAACCTGCATCGAAAACCAATTCGCGGGTGTGTATCGCAAACCTAATTGAATCTCGGCATTGCCTGCGAACGAGTGAACCGCGTCCTCGGTCGAGCGTAGATCGATCGCGTTGAGTGCCTGGGTGTACTCGTTGACATCATCGACGGCGGTGAAGTCCTTTTGTCCGAACAACAGCGATCCTCGCGCGTTACCAAAAATTGACAATGCGTTCAGTGGCAAAGTGTGTGAAAATCGCATTGCCACGGTCGGTCCAAAACCACGGAACTCGCTGCGTGCGTCAAGGTTGCCCGCGTCGGTCATCGCGTGATAACGCTGCGCAATCTTGGCGTAGCGAATCCCTGCGTACACATCCAGCGGTTTGACGATTTGTCGTTGCAGTTCCCAATCGATGACATCGACGCGAATGCTGCTGGTAAACACGCCATCTTCGACAAATTGCAGTCCCGTCGATGCATCGCCGTCTTCGAACAAATAGCCGACCGTTCCAAGCGTGAACGAACTGGCCGGGATCAACCCGTTGGCATCATTCGCCTCGAAGGATTCACCATGACGGAATTGCCAATAACGAACTCGCCACCCAAGGGTTTCATCATTCGCTTCGAGACCAATTTGGATCCGAGGGCTGTGTTCCATGCCCCATGGAAACATGATGTGCGAAAAGACATCATCTTCGCGTTCGCTGATCAGCCCCGTTGAATTGCTCTGGATCGGCTGCACCACGACACTTTCATACGTCACAAACCATTTTGCCGGTAGGTTTTTGTGAGCGTGACGCAGCGGCGTTTGCAACTCCGAGCGGAGCGACTCGATCTCGAATCTTTGTTCGCTCATCTGAGCCTGAAGCTCCGCGACTTGGATGCTCAGATCGGTCGATCCCGCATACGAGTCCATGCTGGTCTGTGCGATCGGGCTGGTTGCGGATTCGACCAGACTCTCCTGCAAGTAACTCGAAAGATCCGGTTCCTCCGATTCTTGGGCCAAAACAGCCGGAGGAGCTATTGCTAGCAATGTCGAGCAAGTGGCGACGATGCAAAAAAATCGCACGAGTAAGGAGGCGGTGGGGTGCGGCGTCATGGTGGAATTTTGAATACGTGGCGGGATTTCGGGTGGTGGCGTCAGCCTGATGACATCGTGAAATGTCGGTTTCATGCAGGATTTTGCCAGCGGAACTGCGGCGACGGCTGCCGGCCTGTCGCGATCGAGGCGGCAAAAATCGGGTTTTCCTGTGTAGAAACTTCGCGGCAGTTCCCTCCAACTAGCAAAAGGGCGCAGCCGTCGATAGGGCGATATTGAAAAAGAGACCGTTTCAGTTTCCGCGTGAAACTCGTCTAGAGCTGTGTAGCGGTTTCGACTACTAATAGCTCTATAGAAAGTCAGGAATCTGCGAAGATTGTCTCAAGGCCGCTTCGATTCTGACCGACTTGCGTTGGCCATGAAGGCCGACGCTGGACAATTTGCCCCGAATGGATTTGGGATTTTCAGCGATGAAACTTGACTCACTCCTTGCTCAGCTGCGCCGTCGCTCCCGTCTTGCTCAAACCCGCAAGTCGTTAAGCAAAAAGAAATCCCGCCATCGTCTCGCCACGCGGCGATCGTCCTTTGAATCGCTCGAGTTGCGTCGCTTGCTGGCCTCGGATGTTTCGCTTAGTGGGAACGAATTGGTCGTCACGGATACCACCAATGGCCATGATGCGTTCACGGTCGAGATCTCGGGCGGCAACTATGTGATTTCTAATAACAGTCCGATCACGGCCAGCGGAATAGCAGATTCCGATAGTGATCCCAATAAAGTCTCTGTCGCGATCGGATCGATCACTGGCGTCAACGTCAATGCCGCAGGTGGCAACGATACGATCACGCTGAAAAACTTTGCCGGTAAAACCGCCACGCTCTCCGGAGGCACCGGCAACGATACGTTCAAGTTCGACGACGCCTGGGGCACCGCCACGATCGTCGATGCTGGTGGCGGTACCGTCGACTTCTCTGATGTCAGCGCCGCGTTGGGCGTTAGTCAGTCCGGCGGAAACGTCGTTGTGCTCTCGGATGACGCAAGCCAGGTCAGCTATGCAGCGGCCAGCAACTTTTCAGGACTCCCGCTTGTTTTGGATCAAACCACTGCCCAAACTGCACTCAATGACGGACTCGGTGAATTGGCCACACTCGGTGGCGAACTTGAGTCGCTTGACAATCTGAGCGAGAAAATCGATTTGGTCGGCCAATCGATCAGCGATGCTCTGCCGATCGGCCAGATTCTTAACGAATCTCTGTCGCAGCCGATCGCAGCCTATTTTTCTAACCTGGGGTCGGATGATCCCGACTTGGTCGGGCTGCTGACGGCACTCGATTCGCTCAACGGCAGTGGCTATTCGGGGCCCGGCAGTTTGAATTTCACGGTCGCCGCGTCGGGAGTGATGAGCGGAGATGTGATGACCTTGGATCTGAGTGTCGTCGCGACGGTGACGCACTCCGCTGTTTCGCTTGATCTTGGCGAGACCATCCTGGGGCTCGATGGGGCGCTCGAGGAATGGATGACGATGTCTGGCGTGACTGCCGACCTGAGCACTGGGTTTCAGTGGGATTTCAGTGTTGGAGTCGATGCCACCGCGACGCCATTTTTCTTTGCCGATTTTGACAACGATATCAGCGTCACTGCCGACGTGAATGTCGCCAATGCCTCGTTTGACCTGAGTGCGGGGCTGCTTGGCATGGACGTTGGGCCGTACGGCGCGGCGAGTGCCCCCAGCACGATCAATTTGGATCTCGACGCCACATTTAATGCTCGAGCGTTAATGGGGCTGGACGGCACCAACGGCGGCGCGTCCGACGGAGTGCTGCAGATCAACGAACTGAAAGACGCAAATCGATTGGACCGTTTGGACTCGGGCACCGCTGCGACCGCACAGCTGGACATCGACCTGTACGCCACCGCACCCGGCGTCTCCGGGGTCACCGATGGCACACCTGCGACGATTCACCTCAGCGACGATCTGTTCAGTGCTGCCGCACCGACGTTCAGCGAAAATTTGACATCGCTGGGAATCCCGGACTTCTACAACCTCAACGCCAAATCGGTTCTGCAGGTGATGCAGCAGTTTGGCAGCTACGTGGACGTCCTTGGTTCGAAAACGTTTGATAACGAGCGGTTGTTGCTTGGCGCCTCGGCAACCATCGGTGACTTGGTCAACATGGCCGAGCTTTATCAGGACGAGTTCCTCAAGCGAATCGAACTCCCACCGCATACCGCCACCACCCGGCTAACTGACATTGTTGGGGTGCCCGAGTCCGGCGAAACGTTAAGTTCATTGCTAGGAACCAGTGGTGATAACGCTCCCGAATTCACGGTCACGTTGCAAGACGGAACCACGTTTGATGTCGATTTAGATGGCACCACGACATTGGCCGATGTTGCCAGCCGTATCCAAACGGCATCGCCAGGGACGGCTAAGTTTGAAGTCGTCACCGAGTCGGATGGTGCAATTTTATTGGTCGACAAAACCATCGCTGCGTCGGATAGCGACAAGTTTCACATCACGGCGAAACAGGATGGATCGAGCGAAGACTACGCGGCCGCTGCCAAGTTGGGTTTGACGGCGGTTGCGGTAAAGAAAGACGTCGTCGGCGATGACACTCTCGAATCGGTGATCCAATTGGCACCGAACCCTGGGGCGAATTTCAGCACGCTTCAGCAGATGCTCTCGCTGCCCACCGGCGGCGGTTCTCCCTACACGACCGTGGGTCCGATGAGCTACGACGCGGCCACGTCGACGTTTCGCTTCACGCTCGACATCGCCAAATCCTTTTCGGATTCAACCGACACGCTGAACCTGCCCGATTTCGGATCGCTGAGTGGTTTGAGCACGACTGGCAGTGTCGATCTTTTGAACCCCACCGCGACGCTGCACTTGCCGTTCGAACTTGCATTGACAAACGTTGGTTTCGACACGCCGCTTTCGTCATCGACGCCGATTTCGCAGTTGAACTTGGGGGCCGGTGTCGCGTTGCTCGAAGGCGTCGACGATATTCGCGTGCATCTCGCCGATGGAACCACGTTCGCGGTTGATTTTGATCCCTCGCTCGCCTCGGTCACACTGGCAAGCCTCAACGGCGGCGCCAGCGTGCCTACCTCAGGCGACGCCAACGCCGATTTGCAGTTCACCTTAAACGATGGCACCACCTTTGCCGTCGATTTGGATGCCGCGGTGGCTTCGACGAGCGCGGCACCATCGACGCTGGGTGAATTGGTCGAAGCAATCCAAGCGGCCGCAGATGCCGCCGACTCGATCGCCGGCACGGTGGCGGCGGGCGCGACGGCGAACCAATTGATCGATGCATCGGCCCCGTTCGGAGCGGTTGACAGTTTGGTGGGACGCGAAGTGGTGGTTGGCGAGCAATCCGCAACGATCACCGCCAACACCGCTGATACATTGACGCTCAGCAGCGACTGGAGCACGGCCCCAACCGCGGGCGACAGCTATGAAGTGACAAGCCGGTTGACGGGATTCGCCAGTCTCGATGCGGCGCGTGGCACGCTCAGTTTGATTGATGCGACGACGCCGGTCGGCTCGCCCGCCTTGGCCGTGACCGGTTCGGCCGCCGCCTCGCTTGGAATCGATGGTACAGCCGAACAGCGAAACCTCGGCGGCAGCACGTTTACCGTGGTCGAAAACTCGTTGGTCACGTTGGGTGACTTGATTGCCAAGATCGAAGCGGCTGCGACCGCTGCCGGATTAACGCTGCCGAGTTCAGCCTCGTTCTCAGCCGGTTGGGACTTTGATGTGCAGATTGCCGATGCAGGGATCGTCCTGGTCGATCGGACGTCGCCCGCAGCCTCGATCACCGGCACCGCAGAAAGCGGTGCGGCGACGGACGAATTGCAGGACACTGCCGCCTTTACCCCCGACGCATTGGTCGGTCGTGTCGTGACGATCACCGGGGGTGCCGGAGCAGGGCAAAGTTTGACCATTATCGCCAACACCGCCGATACGCTGACGTTGGATTCCGATTGGGACACCGCGATCGATGCAACTTCGACCTACACCATCGCCAACGATTTGATTGTCGCATCGCTGAATAACTCCGGAGCCCGCGTCAGTCTCGGTCTGGCCTCCGCGGCGAAGGATCAAGCCTCGGTTTCCGACTCGCGATTGTTTGATGGCAGTGGCGGGGTGGTGGTTCGTACCAATGGAACGCCTGCCGCCGATCTAACCATCACTCTCAGCGGCGGAGGAACCTCGTTTAGCGTCGATCTCGATGGCATTGTGTCGCCGACCACGATCAAGGATTTGGCGGAGCGGATTGCGGACGCCGCCGGCGATGCAGGCGTGACGACGGCTGACTTCGAAGTCTTTACCGATTCGGGAACCGGCACGATCTCGCTGATTGATCGCGGTCAAGCCGGAGCCGTTTCGACCTTTACCGTCACCAATGCCGGAGGCAGTTTTGCCGCGACCGATCTAGGGCTGGCCAGCGGATCGGAGGTGAATGTTGATTTCAGCACCCCGGTTGGCAGCGAATTGGATCCCGAGTTTGTGATTGAGCTGAAGTCACCAGCCAAGGTGCTCGGCGGCGATCCATTGCACGGTGATACCGCCGCGGCTCATTTGAAAGTCCAATCCGATTCGACACCGACACTACAGTTTGATTTGGATGTGTCCGCCTCGGGCGCCAGTGGCAGTGGTCAATACGGCCCGTTAGCGGTCGATTTCTCGGATCTGACGATCTCAAGTGCGACATCCAAGGTCGCAGCCTCGTTGACGTTGGAAACTGCAACAGTGGGGCAATTGTGGGGCGGTCTGGGAAGCCCGTTCGCTTGGCTGGTGGGCGACCAAGTGAATTTTAACAATTCACTCGACCTGAGCATGAAATTGCGACCCGAACCATCGATCACAGGAGTCGGCAGTGGGCTGAAAACCGATTTTGATGTCGATATCAACAATCTTTACGACGTGCGAGACAACGTCGAAACCGTCACGCCAGTGATGTCCGGTATGGATGACGTGCAAGGTCTGCTTGTCGCTGTCGAGCAACTGACGCTTGCCGATATGTTTGACTATCTCGATTCGGTGGGCGCCTACCTCGTCGAACTTCAGACGCAATCCAAACTTGCCGATCGGTTGCCGGGACTCTCCAAAAGTCTCGGTGAGTTGTTCGGTTTTGGCAAAGCATTCCAGGCTCGTGTCGAAGAACTGAAAGCATTGCCCGAGGAATTGCAACCCAAGTCGCTGCAGGCACTTAATGCTCAATTGTCCGCACCGCTCGAGGGGGCCTCGCTCGTGGCGGGATTAAGTTTCGACCCCGCCAACAAGAATTTGCTGCTCGATTTGCATCTCGATCTCAATGCGATCAGCACGACGTTACCGGTTTCACTGGATCTAACCAAGTTGGGGCTCGATCTGACCGCTCAGGGTCTGCAAAAGGTCGCTGCGATCGTCGATACACTTAGTGCCGCCCCGATGCAAGTGGATGCCGATGGTGTCGTTGAGGTCAGCCTTGGGATTGATCTGTCGGATCCAAGTGCTCCATCGCCGTTTCTGGCGGGAGCCGCGGGTTCGGGTTCGGGCACCGAAGCCTCGTTCGATATCCGAGGCATTAACGATGATGCGTTGACCTTCACCACGCTGCTGGGCAGTTTGCCGGCCGAAGTAATCAGTGGCTTTGTGATTCTGGACAGCGACGGAGACGGAGTCTCTACCTCGCCGGCCACCTACACGGTCGATCTGCAATCCAACGCAGCCGTGATGACGACAACCGAGGCACGCGATGCCGCTGCGGCTTCATCGACGACGGTCCAGGTTGCGGGAGAATTGGATGCGAAGTTTGAATTGTCATTTCCGCAGCAAGTGATTCCGTCGGATGCTCCCAACACGGTTCCCTTTATCACCGTTGGCGTGGGCAATGTGAATGATCCTAGCGGCGGCAGCAGCACGCTGACGACCAATTTGCTGGGTGGCGACGGCAATTGGCCCACCTTTGAAGTGTTGACGCAGAATTTCTCGCTCGCGGATTCGATGGACGGCTTCAAGCTTGGTTTCCACGATCTGTTCACCAAGCTGGATCAAATGCTCGACACCGCTCTACTGGGACAGAAATTGCCGTTGGTCGGCGACCAATTGGGCGAGGCCGCCGATTTTCTGCTGCAAATGCGTGACTCGGTCGTCGACAACTTGAATCTGTATGGCAAATCAATCTCGATGGATTCGGTGCGCCAAGGAATTTTTGATGCATTCGGGCCTGGCGGTTTCAATTGGCTGCAAAATGATCCCAACTCAGGTGACACCGTCGTTAATATTGACGACATCAAGATGGTCAAGAATGGCGTCACCGTCGATGGTCGCGAATTGGTGATCGGAGTCGAGTACCAGATGGACTTGAGCTCGCCGGCTCAATTGCTAGCCGCACCGGTGGATCTGGATCTGTTGTTGCCGGGACTCGGGTTACAGCTGGATGCGCTTGCAGATGTACAGTTTGGATTCCATTTGCCACTGACAGTCGGCGTTAGTATCGCCGACGGAGTGTACATCGATGTGGATGGGGTGAACGACCTCGAGATTAGTCTGGACGTCGCCTTGCCCAAAGCTGCGGTAACGATGGCGGGCGATCCACGCTTGACGTTCACCAACCCCAGCAATGCAGCACCGAAAATAACTCGCGACCGCGGCAATTGGATTCTTGATGGATTCCGTGTCGGTCAAATCATCGAAGTCAGTGGTTCCAGCGGCAATGACGGCGACTATCTGGTGAAGTCGTTCGATGCGACCGGGCTCGAAATGACACTCGAATCGACCGATGCCAATCTCGCCCCAGCCAGCAGTTCGCTTGACCGTGTTGTCCCCGAAGGCCCGACATCGGGGATTGGCATTTCGGTGATGAAGGTATCGCAAACCGGTGGCCCGTCGCTGACGTTCACCGATGTCATCAAAGACGTTACGCCCGATTATCCTCTCTTCGTCGATCTGCCGCCGGGAACCTTCACGGTCGATGTGCGAGATCAAATCACTCGCAGCACCGGCAGCTGGCTGGAAGATGGATTCCGGCTTGGTGACACCATCACGATTACTGGCACAAGCACCAACGACGATGTTTACACGATACTCGCGATCGATCCCTCGGGGCGAACGATCACGGTCGACAAGGTGCTTACCAATGAAACCACCTCGAACGCCTTTGTGCGAAAAGAGGGACTGCGGGGGATCCAGGCGGAACTAGGCGTGCTGCCGTTCCGCGTTTGGGACCAAACACCGGATCAATCCGAATTGACCGGCACGTTTAACATCGATTTCTTGTCGCCGTCGATTGCCGGTGCCAAAACACGGTTGTCGCTCAACGATCTGATTGCAGCTCAGCCGTTTCCTGTGATTCCAGCCGCCGGATTCACGAGTGCTCCGTTGGATAATCTGCTGACGATTACCGAAACCACTGGGCACGAGTTGACCGTCCATCCGATCTCGCTCGCTATCGAAACCGATCTGCCTCCGGGCGCCGCGTTCCCGCCATACCGGATGCAGCTGGACATCACGAATTGGGATTGGGATGTCACCGGTTCGCTGGCGACCGAGATCAGCACGCCATCGATCGCATTCAATGATGTGCAGTTTGAATTAGTCGGCTTTGTGCGTGATTTCCTGGGACCTGCGATCACTCGTATGAGCGTCGCACTTGAAGCCGTCGATCCGCTACTTGTGTTCTTGCAAAGCGAGGCGATGCCGATCGTATCGTTGTTGTTCGGCAAAACATCCTACGTGAGCGCGCCAGGCACGTTTGGTGGCGAAACGCAAATTGGTGACTTCACCGGCGCCGCGACGGCACTGCGAGCCTTGGCGAATGGAGGCAAACCGTTTGAGCGTGACGTAATCGGCGAATTCTTTTCCGATCTGTTCGAGAACAAAGAATTTGACGACATCACCTTGCTGCCGATCATGATGTTGACCGGCGAAGAATGGATTGATCTCGGCAGCTTTGTGGTCAACGGAGCGGTCGCACGGGGTCAATCGGGTGATTTGTTTGATTCCAATGCAAACGAGGAACGGTCGCTAGGAAGCTTGAAAGACAAACCGCTGCGTTTGACCGGCAACGTCACTCTATCGTTCACGAGTAACACGATCACGCTGCCTAGCAGCAACGATTCGACCTGGACCGCGGCTGGGTTTGCCGCAGGACAAACCATCCGTATCAGCGGCGATGTCAACCCTGGGACCTATACGGTTCAGGGCGTGACCGACAGCGTGTTGACGATCACCGGTGGCACCTTCGCGATGACAGGAACGGTGTACGGCATCGCAGGCGATCGGATCGCGGTCCAGAATGCCGACGGATCACGAGCCGGCTCGATTCTTGGCCAAATCGCTGCGATTGCACGTGATACGTCCAGCTCGGCTCAGTCCGCAGCACAAAGTCTGGTGACAACTCAGTTGTTGCCCGGGCTGAAAAGGGTAGGCGGTATCGGAGGGTTGACGAACAAGTTCATCAACAACGATCACTTCCAACAAGGATCCGGCCGCACGACCGATCCAATCCAATTCCCGATCTTCGAGCAATCGTTCGGACTGCTGCTGGGCGAAACTGGTTTTGATGGACGCTCCGAAACCGAAAGCCATTTTGCTGACCTACAGTACTCCCGAGTTGTCGTTGATCTTGTATCACCTGCAACCGCTGACTTGGGAAAGC
>NZ_ANOG01001028.1 GCF_000346295.1 Rhodopirellula maiorica SM1
GATCCGAGCCGGTGCTCGACTAGACGAACGGCTTCCTCGATCGGATTTCTCGGCGATCATGTTTGCGGCTCGGCAAGGTCGAACCGACGTGGTGCTGCGATTGTTGGACGCAGGACTCGACGTGAATGCCACGATGAATCCCAGTCGACGTGGCGGTCGTGATCCGCGAAAGGGGACCTCCGCTCTGCTGCTGGCTGTTGAAAGCGGGCATCTCGAATTGGCGATTGATTTGGTCCGGCGGGGAGCCGACCCGAATGACCAACGCAGCGGCTTTGCTCCGCTGCACGCGATCACCTGGGTGCGTCGAACCGAACTTGGCGACAATCCTGCGGGTGATCCGCCGCCGCGAATCACCGGTTCGCTCGATACTCTCGATTTTGTACGAGCAATGGTAGACGGCGGAGCCGATGTGAACCTGCAGTTGAAAAATGGAACGTCGCGTGGCGGTCGGTTGAATCCCAAGGGGGCGACACCGTTTTTGTTGGCATCGCGGGGAGCGGATCTTTCGCTAATGAAACTGCTACTGGACCTTGGTGCGGACCCGTTGATCGCGAACGCCGACGGCACGACTGCATTGATGGCCGCCGCAGGGGTGGGCGTGATCGCAGTCGGGGAAGAACCCGGCACACCCGAAGAAGTCAATTTGGCGATCCGCATGCTGGTCGATTTGGGGCTGGACCCCAACACGGTGGATCGCAATGGCGAGACGGCGATGCACGGAGCGGCGCTGCGTACATTTCCCACCACGGTCGCGGTGTTGGCGGACGTCGGCGCGGATCCCGCGATTTGGAACAAGGAAAACCGTCGTGGCTGGACGCCGCATGAAATTGCCGCCGGCAAACGCCCTGGCAGCGTCAAACCATCGCCGCCGACGATCGCGGCGCTTGACGAAGCGCTACAGGTGCACTGATCCGTTAAGCCGCAAGCGTGATCGCACAACGGAGGCAGGCATGTTCTCTGAGGGGGGCTTGGGATACGGCAGTATTTTTGCCTTTGAAAATTTGCCGTAGTGGACAAGGATTACGAATCCTAGTTCTTGCCACAGCACTTCTTGTACTTTGTGCCACTTCCGCACGGGCAAAGCGAGTTTCGCGGCACTCGCGTCTCCGCGGCTTTGACCGACATCTTACTACGCTTGCTCGGCTCTGTCGCGAGTGCTCGTATTTGGGAGGAACGCTTCGCGGTAACCCGGTCGGGATAGAGAGCGTTCTCGTCAAACATGACCGAACTTTCGATCATCGCGATAGGGGATTTGAACTCACTTGCAATCTCCTTAACAATCCTGTCGGCTTGGTCGGGGTGTTCAACACAGCATTTTGCTTTGTTCTCACTCACGAATGCATTTGAAATGCCAAACTCGCGAGCGCGACGGACGACCGGTTCTTCGTCGCTTACCGATAGCAGACACAGTGCATCGTAGATCGCATGAGGTAGTGGGGCGGGAGCTTCAAGAGATTGCTCCAACAGCTGAAGCAGTTTGTGAACTGCCTGTTGACGCGGTAGATATCCCTGCCAAACCGAAAGTGGATAGAACATCGTCAGCGATGCGCGGTCCAACGTGTCTCGACTCGAATCTTCCACTCGTTGATCAATGGGACCACAATCGCCCAGCAAGCTTCGCGACAAGGCGGAAACAATCGGAGCTTCGATGGCGTCCCCAAACACCTCGAAGCGTTGGTCCGGCGTCAGGTCCAGGATGCCAAGTAACTCGTTGCTACAGGTGACATCTATCTCCGCCGCGAGAATGGTCGCAGCAAGGAACGGTCCATTGCCAGAACGAGGATCATCACTCGTGGCCTGCGAAAGCCCGTACCGCACTTCATCGGCAAGACGATCCATCAGCGACGAAGCGTGTCTCGATAACATCTGCACTGCTTCGCGGGGATAGCTTTGGTCATTGGAGTTGCGGATCGCGGTAAACCATTGATCGATCTGCTCGCGATCAGGCATTTCGCTGCGATAAGACGGAATATCGCTCGTGATGTCACGATACTCTGTACAGCGAGGATCAAAACTGTCACTCGCTTTGGAAAAACAATGCCAATTGCGAAAGTACTCAATCAGGTCAGGTTCGTCCTCATGCTTCGGAGTCCAAATCGGTTGCCCAGTCTGGTTCTGCGAAAGTTCATCCATGCAGCTTTCGTAGTCAATGAAATCCTCGTCAATCTGTCCACGCTTGAAGCACGATTCGATAAACGTCTTTTCTTCATGGGCGGCTAGCTCCATGAACTCGCACACGATCGAGGCCGACACCATGTCAGCGGAATGATTCGACCTAAGCTGCAGCCACTTTTTCAATCGTGCAATCGCAGTATCGCGAGACATTTGCCCGTCCCTGACCCAGCAACGCAATACGGAAGCCAAGTGACACTGACAATATGAGTAAACATTGGGATTCTGGATCATGGATTCGATCCACTCAGTAAGCGACGCGACGTTATCCGCATCGCTCATCTTTACGAACAGCGAAGTGCCAAAACCATGCACCAAATCGCCAATTGCCGCGGCCAGTGTTTGTTGGTCGAGTTGATAGAATCGTTCCAGCGTCGGCAACATGCCGACGTCGGGACAATTGCGGAGCATCGCAAAGCAAAAGAACGATTCACGGGGCAGGCTGCCAATTCCGCCTCTTACGTTCTGGACAGTCTGTTCTAAACGCGACAACAGCACTTCGTTTGCCGCTGACCCGCGAGAGAGAATTTCACGCATCACCGCTTCGGGCAACACGTGTCTCGGGAAGCGTCCTAAACAGGTCACGAGTTCATCTAACGAGGGCGTAAGCACGGTTTCGGAATTCATGGTTGGTGGTACGCTTTAGAGTCAAGGGGGACACCTGCGTTGGGAACGCACACTGTAGCGTAGACATATTCTCTTGACCAATAGAAGCCCCAATCAGGAAACAAATATTATCGGGCCCGAACCCACTGTTTTGAAAACACAATCATGACCACCATCTACCACAACCCTCGATGTTCCAAATCTCGCCAAGCCGTCGAACTGCTTGAATCACACGGCGTCGAATTTGATGTCGTAAAGTACTTGGACGCTCCTCCCAGCGAGAAAGAGCTTGGGCGGATCGTCAAACTGCTTGGGATCAAACCCGAACAACTGGTTCGAAAGAAGGAAAAGCTGTTCGGCGAACTGGGGCTCGGCGATAAGCAGTTATCCGACAATGATTGGATCGCCACTTTGGCGGCTCACCCAAAACTGATCGAACGCCCGATTGTGGTGCATGGCAAAAAGGCGGCCATCGGTCGTCCGCTCGAAAATATCACGCAGTTGCTCGACGAGTGAGCAGACACCCGCTGCTGGGGAAATCGCTATACTAGGCTCAGTCTGAACACCGCTGAAAGTCGCCTTTCGCTCCGCCAAAGTTGAGGGAGAAAGCCGCTCTCGCGAAGTGAGAAACCACTTTCCAGGCAGAGCCTAGGCGAATCCCACCCACCCAAAGAAACTGCCGCGATGAGACCGAACCTGCTAAAGCGTGTCGCTGCACTGACGGTGATGACATTCCTGATTTTCAGCACCCCTTCGGCAGCGCAGCAGCCGATCACGCTGGATGACGTCGCCGAAGGATTGCCGGTAATCTCGGCAGACGAACCGATCGCGAAGCAATATTCGCAGACGAAAGCGGCGCAGTATTTAGATCGTGCGGCGTTGAATTGGCAGAAGACGAAAAAGTGTGCCACCTGCCATACCAACCTGTTCTATTTGGCAGCACGTCCCGCATTGCACTCGACGTTGCCCGACTCGGGCGAAGTCCGCCGTTTTTACGAAGACTATCGCAGAGTGCGTTGGCAGAAACGGATGCCTTCGCAGGGCCAAGGCTTCTGGACGATCGTTGTCGCAGCGGGTTTAACCTGGAATGACTTGCAGACCACCGGCAAACTGAGCGACGCCGCGCGAGAAACGCTCGATATCATGTGGACGACGCAACGATCCGATGGGGGATGGAGTTGGCCCGATTGCAATTACGCGCCGCTGGAGATTGACGATCACTATGGTGTCACTCTCGCCGTGCTGGCCGTCGGTATCGCTCCGGATGGTTACGCAGAAACTCCGCAGGCGCGTGCGGGGCTAGAAAAGGTGCGTCAATATTTTGCAGACAATCCGCCAAAATCACTGCATCATCGAGCGATGCTGGCTTGGGGGGCGAATCGCATCGACGGGATCCTCAGCGACGCGGACCGCAACAAAACACTCGGAGAACTTCTTGGCCGGCAACTTGATGACGGCGGTTGGTCCACCGCGGGACTTCTGACCGACTGGAAAAACCTCGATCGACCCGACGATCGACCTCTGAAAATCAACACCAGTGACGGTTATGCCACGGGGCTGGTGATCGTGATCGCTCGCGAGCTTGGTGTCCCGGCGGACGACGCTCGATTGCAGCGTGGTGTGGCGTGGCTGAGATCGAATCAGCGTGAAAACGGCATGTGGTTTACCGCGTCTCCGGTTATGGAGTGCAGTAATCTCATCACCAATGCCGGCACCGCCTTGGCGATCCTCGCCCTGCAGTCTTGTGGCGAGTTGCCTGGAGGGAGTCTGTGAAGAAAATCCCCATTCTGCTCTCGGACGCTGCAATTCAGCCCATTCGGCGAACTATTGCAAATGATTCTCAATAAAGGATTGACGTCCGTAGAAATCCATGGAGAATAGGAACGCCTGGGTAATCGACGAAGCCTGGATGTTCCCACCTCTTGAGAGCCAAATGCCCTTTACCGAACAGATTCTCGGCGTTGTGAATTCGTCCGACGGACATCGCGTGCTATTGGTGCTTCGCGAGCGACACGCTAAGCCATTTGAGTTGAGGACGGAAACGTTTTCGTCCAATGTCGGCTGGTTTACCCAACAATCGCTGGAATTGACGCGATTGGAATTCAGCGGACTGAAGAACGTTTTGGGGCTTCCGCTGGCTCGAGTTTGCAGCCAAACGCTGCAAGACATCCAACCTGCCGACCGCGAAGAGAGCGGTCAGTCGATCCTGTCGTTCGCCGCCGCTACGAAAACGGCGTGATCGTATTGAAGCGGTTTAGCCCGACTTGCGAGCTGACAATTCGGCTTCTGCAGTGGAACTTTCGCGAAGCAGTTTCGAGTATTCGTCGACCCCTTCTTGCTCTTGTAGCAAAATGTCTTCGAGGAAAACGACAAGCGAACGAGTCCCTTCGGCCAATTCGAGTGCTTTTTCGTACATTTCAACGGCCTTGGATTCGAACGCCAAGGCATTTTCAAGCATTTCACGCAGATCACGCGTTTGCTTGATCTCGTTTCGCTGAGCAACGGGAACGCCACCGAGCGCGACGATCTTGTTTCCGATTAGCTTGGCGTGGTTAAACGACTCTTTGGCGTCTCCTTCGAACTTTTCAGAGTAAACCTCGCGCCACGGGCCTTCGATGATGAACGAGGCTTGCGAATACTGGGCAACGCCCGTCCATTCGTGTTTAAGGATTTCGTTGAGCTGGGTGATGACGGCTTCGTTCGACATGATTGTTTTCCTAGTGAAGAGTGTCGTTTAATAGTTGAGGAACGTGCAAAACATGTTCCATGGTGAATTTGGGGGGCGAGAAGCATTCATCACGTGAATCGGCCGCGGGGTTGCTTCTATTTGGACTCTATCGGCGCCAGACGCGAGTGACAAGCGTGAATTCGGCTGTTGCGAAACGAATCACGAAGATGCCGTCAAAACCTCATTTTCCGGTTAATGAGAGTCGTTATCAACCGGCTTGAAGCTTAGCCAATTTCCACAGCCGAATCGTTTTGCGGTTGTTTGATAATGACGCAGAGCGAGTCGGAAAGACTCGTTTGGTGTCACTCGATGCGGGCCGCATACCTGCCTTGCCGCGAGACGACCTTATTCGTCTGCTTGGTCGGCGTCGGGTGATTGAGAGTGCAGCTGCCAGTCACGTTCCATCGCGTCGGCCTGCGGCAGTTTCGGCTTGGGAAGGTTCCCAGGGCCGGGCATGTCGCTCTCGGGAAGCGATGAGACCACCATCGCTTGATCCAGCGGATCCAAACCGAGTGCAATCTGCATTTGTGCCAAGGCTGCAAACCAATTGCGCTGGGCGTCGACCAACTTGATCTCGGTTTCATTCGCTTTGCTTTCTAGCAGATTCAGATAGATCAGATCGATTTTTCCCTTTTCAAAAGCGAACCGATAGCGATCGAGCGTTTCCAGTGCGGTTTGCAGCGAGACCTCGGTTTGCTCGACAATCTGCGATGAAAGCTGCAGCGCGTTGTACGCGACCTGCAACTCGTTGGCAATCTTGTCCTGCGTCAATCGTAACTTCTCGTTGATCTGAATGATCTTGCTATTGGTTTGTTGGATCTTGCCACGCGCTTTGCGACGTTGGATCGGCACCTCGCTGGTGAAACCAATGACCAATTCAAATTCACCTTTGTCATCCGACTTGGTGGCGGGTTCTCCCATATCTTGGGACGCTTCGCTGATGAAATCAAATCGCGGCAGCAATTCATTGTTCGCCAATCGGCGATCGAGTTGGACGCTTCGCATTTCGAACTGCAAAAGCTGCGGCTCGGGACGTCGGCTAAGGGCCGCGGCCAAATCGGTTTGGAAATCGCTGGCGGGTGGTGGTTGAATGATCGGAAATCGCTTTGGCAACCACGCGTCGCTGGGGACCATCGGTTGTCCGCCTGCGTCACGAAGATAAAGAGCAAGCTTGAATGAGGTTGCCCGGAATTTTTGTTCCGTTTCCAAAACCTTGGCTTTGCGTTCGGCGATCAGTTGTTGGTTCAAAATCAAATCGATTTCGGCAAACTTGCCTGCTTGCACACCAATTTCGAATTGTTCGCCGCGACGTTCGGCCAACGAAAGCAATTCGCGTTGAGCTTCGAGGATGCTGCCCATCGCGACCCAGTCCCAGTAGACCGCAGCGGCATCACGCGAGATATCCAGGATCGTTTGCTGAATGATCGGACCTGCGGCCTGTTGCGCAAGTCTGGCTTGGAACACAGCAACACGCTCGGGATCGATCGCACGCCCTTGCAGCAAAGGCTGTGAATACTTGAGCTTGAACTCGCCGGCGTCATCGGTTTGGCGTTCTTTGTACCAAGGTTGGTAAAATCCGCGGCCGATACGATAGCCGGCCGAAACATACCCGCCCCACCACGTTTGCCGGGCGACCCCCAAACCGTTTCGATAGTTCTCGTAGAACCCGGTGGGCTCGGAAATCGAATACGCATTGAATTTGGTGTCATACTCGCCGTAGGCGGACAAGACTTGGCCGTTTGCAATGTTGGGCTCTTGTCGAGCCTGCTGGATTTCAGGATACGATCGGTACAGGCTGGCGAAGACGTCGGCCAGAGTTAACGCCGGATCGGTCGTCTCGAGATCCTGGCCCGCCGTATTCTGGTCCGCTGTATTCTGGTCCGCTGTATTCTGGTCCGCTGTATTAAGCGAAGCGTCGGCGGGAGCGACCTCGGCACTGTTTCGGAGTCGAGCTTCGGTGTCGTTTTCGGCATGGAGATCTGTGTTTTGCTCGATGTCGTCTTCGACCAACATCAAGAACTGCGTGAACGAACTTTCAGGGGCTAGCTGGACGACCTGCGCACTCGCATTGCCGGCCAGTGTGATAGGAAGCAGCAGTATGCTAGCTAAAACCGATTTTGAAACACTCCAGCTGAGAGCCCGATTTTGCAACCAACCGGGGTGTCTGTAGGCCCTTCCGGATCGGCGGATTGTCGCTGCGCGGTGGACGCTCAAAGCTTGGGCAGTTTCACTTTTTGGCCTTTGTCCTTCGACTTGTTCGGTTCGTTGTTCGCGACAACGGGGGGAAAACCGTTTAATTGGCGCCATATCTCGTAGCCGAGTGGAACTTGTTTTAGCAGCACCCAACCATTGGTGCGCACTCCTTGACGTAAGTATCGGTCATCCGGCCATCCATCCTCCCGCGGAAAGTGATTGTCAGGCGTCACAACCACCCGAAAATTTCCCAATCCGTCGTCGGTTGGAAAAACCCGGTTGATTTTTCCTCCAAACGTGCCGACGGCGACCGAGGGCCAACCGACGAACTGGACCGCGGGCCAGCCTTCGAATTGCAGTCGCACGCGGTCGCCGACTTTCAACAGCGGCATGTCGTTACCGCTCACTTTCATCTCCACGGCCAAATCATCGGTCTCAGGAACGATCACAAACAATTGATCGCCTTCCTTGATCGTGTCGCTGCCGGTCACGCCGTACCACTGTTGGATGAATCCGCTACGGGGGGCCATCACCTCTAAACGGTCCAGCTCGCCCCGTTTATTTCTTAGGTCCAATATCTCCTTTTCGATCACGTTGATCTTCTGCATCTGCTCGAGCACCTTCTGGCTGGCGTCTCGATTCTTGATATCGATCTCTTGCAGTTTGGATTCAATTTCTTCTTCTTTTGATAGCAGCACTGCGGACTGCTCGTGCACTGCATTCTCGGCTTTATTCAGTTTGGCCAGTTGGGACTCAACGGCTTGGCGTTTGGAGAACAGTTCTTCTTTGGAAACCAATCCGCGAACCGCGACCTCTTCGGCGATTCTTAGTTGGTTGCGTTTGTCCGAGAGTTCGGATTGGATCAGGGCGACTTCGTCTTTGGCTTGTTCCCATTTCTGTTTCGCGGCTTGATAATCTTGCTTCAGCGATTGAGCCAAATTTTTACCGCTGCTTTCTTGCAGCACCGCCGCCTGTTTGGCGACATCCAGAGAGGAGGTCGCCGATGCCTTTTTGGATTCCGCGGCAACGATTTGCGAGTCGATTTGGGAAACTCCCTCGGCAGCAAACGGAGTGAGCCGCAACAGCAATTCGCCCTTTTGCACATAGCTACCTTCACGCAACCCCTCTTTCACGTAGCTGACCACGCCCTTGGATGGACTCATGACAGGCTGTGGTCGTTCCTGCGGATCCAGAGCGACGACGGTTCCGATACCGCGCGCGGTTTGTCGCCAAGGCACAAACAACAACGCAACCACGGCGATGACCAATGCGACGAAGGTGATGCGACCGCACCGCCGGATGAAGTTCCCGGTTCGCACCATCTGCATGGTCGAGAAGTCTTCTTGGTTTGAAAGTTCTTTTAACATGATTACATCAGCGGTAGTGGCGATAAAACGTCGATCATCAATGGCGAGGCTTATGACCCTTTGCGAACAGCGATTTCGATTTCACACAGTTCCGCGACGTCTTGGCGGTTGGTCGTGACGACAAGCGTCCACGGCGCGTCGTCGGCGGCAAGCGTTTGCCAAACGGTTTGACGATCTTCGCTCGATAAATCGTCCAGCAAACCATCCACGATCAGCAGTTTGGGGTGCATCAGAATTGCTCGTGCCAGCACCAATTGCCGCGATTGGATGTCGCTTAGCGGATACCCGTGGGTTTGCAATCGCGACTGCAAACCGTCGGGCATTTGTAGGACTAAATCAAGCAGACCGACACGCTTTAATGCGTCGCGTAACCGGTGCGCGGTCATCCCGCTACGCGCCAAATCCAGATTCTCGCGTAGCGTTCCATGAAACAGATCATTGGTTCCGGCGTAACCGATGAACCGTCCCTCGCCTGTTGCCGCGGCATGTACCGGGTCGTGCCCCGCGACTTGCGCGGTGCCTTCGAGCGGGCTCGTGATTCCGGCCAAGGCTCGCGCCAACAACGACCGGCCATTCGTATCGTCACCGACAATCGCGACGCGGCTGCCGGCATCAATGGTGGCTGCCGGGACCTTTGATTTCGACAACCCTCCGTCCAGAACAAGATCGCTCCACTGAATCTCGGCCGGTCCATGCGGCAACACGGCTGGCTCTTGTCGGGTATCGACGGGCAGATCGATCAAATGGCCCACCTTATCGATGCCCGCCATCAAGTCGTAAAACTTTTCGATCGACTTGCCGGCTTTGGCGAAAGCCCCGACCACCACGGTCACAACCAATTCGCTGGCGACCAATTGGCCAAGCGTTAATTGGCCGTCAATCACCAACCATCCACCCAGCGCGAGTAGGACTGTCGATGCGATCGCATGTAGTGAGATCGCAAACACCACTTGCCGAATCACCACGCGAAATTGAAGCTGCCGCGCGGCGACGTACTGCGCCGTTAATTGGTTCGCGCGTTGCACCGCAAGCGTTTCGCCTCCGCCAAGCTTGAAAACCGAAGGCGACGCGATCACATCTTGCAACCAGTGAGCCACCCGGTACTTCGTTTTCGACTCGTCAATCGAAGTGTCGATTCCGCCACGGCCGAGTAGCCAAGTGATCGAAATCATCGAGATCACCAGCACGATGTCAAAACCAAGCAAAAACGGATGGTAAAAGGCCAACAAAAACAACCCCAGCACCGTCGTCAACACAATCGTCACGCCGTCCATCAACAGCACTGCGGTTGCTTTTTGAATCGTCATGATGTCAAAGACACGATTGGCGAGTTCACGAGGGAACTCGCCCACGAGCGATGCCTGACTGACGCGCGGAAATCGGTGCGCTAAATCGCTGACAATGCGAACGAACTGACGCCGCTGGATCAATTCGACCGCGATCGCTTGCAGGACTTTCAACACTCCGGCGATTCCGAGACACGTCAACAACATCACCCCCAATACAATCAGAGGCTGTAGGTAGGTTCCCCAGCTAACGACATTCACCAACGATTCCACGGCCAGCGGTGTTGCTAAAGCTAGAATTCCCGCGACAAATGCGAACAATACGACCGTCAGCAAGTCGCGTCGATCGAGGTATAACAAACCAAGAAAGCGGCGGAGCGGCGTGGGATGATCATCGTGGGGATGCAAATCCGACGTGAATGAATCGCGCGCGGTACGAGCCGCCGAAATTGAAACGCATGGCAATTCTTTGCGACACGTAAAACAACGCGGTGGTGGGTCCGAGCGAAGCCATGCGCGAAGCTGTGACTTGCTATAGGTCCGAGACCTCGTCGAAACCGGCGTCCTGGGTAAATCGCTGACCTCACAGCCTTGAATACCACGTCCGGCAACCGTTTCGAGCACATCAAATCGACCATCGCTGTGCACGATCAGAATGGGGAAGCGTTCCTGTACGAAGCCAAATAGTTCTTCAGCCGCTGAAAATTTTGTCTCGCTTAATATCAGCTCCGCGTGTTTAGCGCTGGCCAATAAGCGGGCTAACGGGTCCTTCGACTGTGAATCCGCATTCTCGTCGCTCGATTGGACATCGGATCGCTGGATCGGTACACCGATTGCCAAGCCGATGTGGGTGAGAACTCGGAACATGGTCTCTTCGCTGAGCGCAAGCGTTTGCGGCGGAACAGAATTTGGCAAAACGAGACTCGAATCGGGTTCATGCATAAACGTTGTGGGAGCGAAAGAGTCAATTGCAATGACGCCGCCAAGCTTCAGCATGCAACAGCGAGATGGCGTTTGGAAGCACGCACGCAGGAAGCTACTCGTCTCCGTTCAGTCAAGCGACCTGGGCTAGCGGCGAACGATGGATAGGACGCGGTTCCCATCGAAAACGCCGTGGCTAACGTCAAGAAGGCAAAGAACCGAAGGACGACGACCTGCTATCGTGATTGTATCCCGCAGGTCATGCGAAGTTTATTACGCGAAAAATATGTCGTCAATTGATATACGTCTTTCGTTGGCAAGGTCTTCAGGCGAAAGACTGGAAAAACACTGGGATTTGCCGCATTTGGAGGGGCTGATTTGCGAAAATGTTTTCGTGAATTTACTTTCGCGTATTTGGCGATATACTGGACTCATCCCCAGCCCCCGAGACTTTTCGCTCCGGCAACGACCTTTTCGAAATGAGTAAAACGGCAAAGCCATCCCGCCCCCCATCGGCAAGCGGCGAGACCAGCCGCTGGACCTTCCTGACCAATCACGCCCACGTGCTGATCGTGCTGCACAGCGATCCTGATATGGTGCTGCGCGAAGTCGCCCTGCGAGTTGGCATCACCGAGCGAGGCGTCCAGCGAATCGTTCAGGATCTCGAAGACGAGGGGTTCATTCGTCGCGAGAAAGTGGGACGCAAGAATCATTATCAAGTGATGACCGACGAATCGCTCCGTCATTCGCTCGAAGCCCATTGCACGATCGGTGATCTGTTGAAGCTGATCAGCGGGTAAACCGGGCGGTACTTGCTCGGGCGTTTTTAACACCCATTTGCACTGCCCGTTTGCACTGGCAATTTGCACTGGCCATTTGCACTGGCAATTTGCACTGGCAATTTGCACTGGCAATTTGCACTGGCAATTTGCACTGGCCATTTGCACTGGCCATTTGCATTGGCCGATTGCACTGGCCATTTGCATTGGCCGATTGCACTGCCACTGGCAACACCAATCGCTGCTGCGTTTGCGATGCCGCCAACCTATCTTATTTCGCTGGTCCAC
>NZ_ANOG01001029.1 GCF_000346295.1 Rhodopirellula maiorica SM1
ATGGCAGAGCGAATGTCGACTCTACGAATTTGGTTAATCCTTTTACTCGTTCCATTCACCCAGTTCGCTGTGGGAGACGAACCCGTAAAACTACGGATCCTCAGTTACAATATCCACCACGCCGAAGGAATCGACGGACGCTTGGATCTGCAGCGGATCGCAAACGTCATCCGCGAAGTGAAACCCGATTTGGTGGCGTTGCAGGAAGTCGACCAGAATGTTCGTCGGTCACAGTCGGTGGACCAGCCTGCTGAGTTGGCAAGGTTGACCGACATGAACGTAGTATTCGGAGCAAACATTCCGCTTCAAGGCGGGCACTACGGAAACGCCGTGCTGTCGCGTTTTCCGATCGTCAAGCAGACGAATCATTTGCTGCCCAATCTTGCCGATGGCGAACAACGCGGCTACATCGAAGTGACGATCGAGATCCCTGGCGTCGCGGAGCCGCTGCGGCTAATGGCAACTCATTTTGACCATCGTCCCGATGAACGCGAGCGACTTGAATCAGCCGACGCGATTAATGCTCGAGCGAAAGATCAGCCGCAGCAGATTGTATTATTGGCGGGTGATATGAATGCGGTACCAGACAGTGAAACGATGAAACGGCTCGGTTCGACGTGGACCTCTGCGAGCGCCGTCGCGATGTCGACGATACCCGTGACCAAGCCTACCCGGCAGATCGACTTCATCCTTTATCGTCCCCAAGATCGCTGGCGTGTCGTTGATGTCAAAGTGCTCGACGAATCGGTCGCATCGGATCACCGGCCAATCTTTGCCGTGATCGAATTACAACCGGCCGAGTAACCGTAGCGAATATCCGCGAACAATCAGATCGTTGCAGCGGATCGCAGGCAATTGATCTTCATCAGCCGCTAATCGCTTGTCATCTCGGACAACATCTAAACACGATCACTGGCGATGGCTGAAGCACTCCGTGGAGGGTGGTTTGGTGTTGAGCCGACCGCCTTCTTAGCTCGGAAAGCCAAGTCAGAACGGGGCTGTCCGGTATGTTAGCCGTTTGGGGTAACGCTCTGTAGCTGTAACAGAGTACCCGCATCCTTAGGGGGGTCGGTCCATGGATCGAAAGCCGCCCGCAGCTTCCACCACGCCAAAAAGGCATGACCACTTTAGGGATAGAGACGTGTTGCGATAGGTCTATAGAGCAATCCGTGTAGAGCATGCCGAGCCCCCCTAAGCGGCCTTCGTAAGCCAGAAATCCAGCGTCATATCCCCGAATTCTCATTTACGGTTGCGAATGTTGTCGTTAGACTTCGCTAATGGAGCACAAGCCTTGTTGTGGGCTGTCTCCAGTTTCCTGCCTTCATACCATCCCCCCTTCCTTCCTTTCCTATTTCAGGAGAATTGTGTTGCACGCTAGATATCAGCGGCGAAAGTCCGCATTTACTCTGGTTGAACTGCTTGTTGTGATTGCCATCATTGGCGTATTGGTTGGGTTATTGCTGCCGGCCGTGCAAGCCGCTCGCGAAGCTGCTCGTCGTATGAGCTGCAGTAATAATTTCAAGCAAATCGGCTTGGGGATCCATAACTACCACTCCGCTTACAACCAACTTCCCGTTCTTGGAACCGGGACCTATGTCGTTGGCGGACGTGACCTTTGGGATCAGCCCTCGCCTACCACTCCCACTGCCACGGGGTGCTCGAACCACCGTTTGTCGATGCTGGTCGGGATTGTGCCGTTCATTGAGCAGCAAGCGCTATGGGAGCAGATCAGCAACCCGCTTGCGATCAACTCCAACGGAACTCCCAAATCGCCACCGTGGCAAGCGATGGGCCCGCGGCCAGATGAGCGCAACTACCTGCCCTACGTCACCGAATTGGCAACGTTCCGGTGTCCTAGTGACCCTGGTTCGGGATTGCCATCGTTGGGACGTACCAACTATGTGGCCTGCACCGGAGACTCGTCCTATCGATCGCGTGACCCGTATCTAAACGTCAACGAACAGTCCGAAGATTCGAGTGTGACTCTTCCTTACACTCCGAGTTCGAGCTCGGCACAACACTCCAACGCAGCGCATCGCGGCATGTTTGTGCTTACTAAGAACATGAAGTTCCGAGACACATTGGATGGACTGGCCAACACCATCATGTGTGGCGAGATCGCAACCGATCTGGGCGACAAAGATGCTCGAACCTCGTTGCCTACCAGCGGTGGTGTTGGGGTGACGGGCGAACGACAAAATTGCCATTTGAATCCGTCCTTCATGCAGGCGTCACTCGATCCCGAACGTCCACAATTCTGGATTTCCACGATTGGAGTCAATTCAAACTGGGGTCGTGGATACCACTGGTACGATGCGATGCCTGTTTATGGACAGATGCATACAATCCTGCCACCCAACTCGGCCGTCTGTACGGATGCGGGAGGTGGTGCTGGACACGGAGACTTGGTTTCCACTCCGTCCAGTCGTCATCAAGGCGGCGTGCATGTGTTGATGGGCGACGGTGCGGTTAAGTTCATCACCGATTCCATCGAAGCTGGCAATTCCCAGAACCCCGTTGTTTATCTCGGCGGTAGCGCTGCTACAAAAAACCAAACCGGTGCACAAAGCCCGTTTGGACTCTGGGGATCACTCGGCACTCGTGCTGCTAAGGAAGTGATCAGCAGCGATTTTTAGTTAGCCGACCGCAGTCGATGTCTACATTCATCGCACTTTCGTTGCGATGAAAACAAAAAACAACCTCGAACCTTTCACAGGTCCGAGGTTGTTTCGTTTTACATCCAGAGCTTTTAACCGATTGCTATTTTTCGACTCCGTCATAACCGTTTAATGCTGCCTCGTTCGCAGCAGCTTGCGCGTCATACGCGTCAATTGCCGCTTGATCTGCGTCTTCTAAGATGTTGGTGGAATCCGACGACGAACATCCGGTAACCGTAAGTGCAGCAACAAGCAACGCAAGCGAAAAAAGTCGACTCATCATTAACCTTTGGGTGGGAGATAAAAAAAGGAGGGCAGCCAAACAATGGCTTCGCTTTGATTTTAGTCAAGGATCAATCTTTTGACGAGCTGAGCTGTTGTTGATTTTTATTGTTTGCAACATCATGCACCTGGAGGAGTTCTACTAACGAGGTAGGCAGGAGGTTTCCAGTAGTATGGCCGCTTTGGCGTTAGCGGCCTGCTGATTTATTCGTGCGATGGACTTCCTAGTCCGTCCAATACTCCCATGACGGAGGAGGTCGTCCATCAGTCACCCCTTGCCGCAGGAACCTTCATCAAATCAACAGCCCTCTAGCCACAGTTCCGACATTGGACCGGGGCTAGCGCCCAATGTCATTTACTTTGGTAACCATCGGGGGGG
>NZ_ANOG01001030.1 GCF_000346295.1 Rhodopirellula maiorica SM1
CGCCAAGACTTTTGTGGGATAAGCTTCCAGCTTGTCATCGTGCTGGTGACGTCCGGGGATCCACGGCGTAATGATCGCGGAGCGATCAACGACAATGTCTTGTCGATTTTGGTCGTTTGGCAGTCAGCCGAATGCGTGCTCACATCCGTTAGCGTACGCCCAATCCCATCGACTTTGTCACTTAACGAGTGGCGTTTGTAGCGGTGCGGCGCAAGCCGCCCGGACCAAAGCCGAACGTTTTACTCGCCTCAACCGGACGGCTCGCGCCGTGCCGCTACCAAAGTAGATGGCATTGGGCGTACGCCTATCGGCTAACGGTTAAGCGAAGAGCCCCAGAGTCAGATAAATCAACAAGTCGTCAAGGCTTTCTTCCGCATTGCAAGAATACAGGGAAACCGACGAGCGGAGTCGTCGGGCGACATTGCGACACCGATCCGGCAGGATGCAATTCTGACGGGAAATTCGTTGCCGCCGCAGGTACCGAGGCGTTGTAACGCTGTGGTTGGTTCAGAGCGGACAAGGTTGTTCAGGCCCCAGGCGGCGTTCGCTGTGTAGTCGCTGGTCATTCTGGTGCCGCTCGGTCTATGTCAGGGGCTGATGTAGCATCGGGTGCGATCATGCGTGTCTGTAGAGCGGGTGGGCTTCGGTAATGTCCCGTCCCCCTGTCTGCCGTGAGTCCCCCTGTTTTGAGTGGGTGGCAGTGGTGCCTGCCCCATGTGGAGTTGGTTGCGTTGGCAACAAGGGGGTGAGTGATGGTCAAGTTAGACGGATTTAAATTGTAGATGGCTGTTTTGCTGATGCTTCTAACTTCGCGGCACCACGGGTGTGATAAGTTGTTTCCACCTTGTTGATCGCGTTGGTAACGCACCGATGCATCTGTGGTGGGGGAGCGTTTTGTCCTTGTTTTAACAGGCTTTTGCTCGGATGCGTGCGGTTGTGTGCATTTGTTGTCGCAGTGTGAGGGCGCGGGGTGTGCCATTCCCCGCTGTTTTGATGGGGCGGTGGTTTTGTCGGTGAAAGAATGAAAAAACCTGTTGCATTGGGTTGGGCATGGAGTTGAAACCAGAGCTATAGGAGCTAGACTCTGGCTACTCTATAGAGTCGGGCTTGGCCCCTTCTATTGCTCTCCCCTTCCCTCCTGCCTCTTTTGGAAATGGTCATGAAGATCCATTCGTTCGTCGCCGCTTGCGTGGTGACTGCTCATTGTTTCGTGTTGTCGTTACAGCATGTCTCAGCGGGGTTTACTCCCTTTGTGATTCGTGGCACCCCAAGTGTGACTAGCTTGCCCGGTGGTGGGTCAGAGATCGTGATTACCGTCGGTGGCCAAAAGGCGGCGTTGGGGTCGTCGGATCTAGATGGTCAGTTGCTTGGCGATATTACCACGCTGAAGATTGATCGGCTTGATGATGC
>NZ_ANOG01001031.1 GCF_000346295.1 Rhodopirellula maiorica SM1
CTAAATCAACCAGCCGCTAGCGTCAAAGCGGCTAATAGACGGAATGACTTCTGCGTAGCTGCTTAGACACGTATTAACTCGGGGATCGGTTTGCCGTGATCGACGATCGGAGTCGGACGGCCGTTAAAATCTTTGATGAATACTTTCGATGCGTCGATTCCTAAGTGATGATAAATTGTTGCCAAGAAGTCGCCAGGACCGCAATGACGCTCGATCACGTCCTCGCCGCGTTTGTCGGTCGCCCCGATGCATTGGCCCGTTTGGATTCCGCCACCGGCCCAGATGTTCGAGAACGCTCGCGGCCAATGATCGCGACCTGGTTGCTTTGTCCCTGCCGCAGCACTGGCGTTGCCAGCACCGGTGCTGGGTTGGTAGTTGATCTTCGGCGTGCGTCCAAATTCACCCGTGACAACGACCATCACACGTTCATCGAGGCCGCGCTCGTAGATGTCTTCGATCAATGCGGTGACGGCTTGATCGTACGCCGCAGCTCGAAAACGCATCGCGTCAAAGACATGATGATTGACAGCATGGTCGTCCCAATTCTGCACACGGCCACACAGCGGGCCACGCAGACTGCTGGTCAGCACTTCGACACCCGCTTCGGCCAATCGGCGAGCAAGAAGCAATTGCTGCCCCCAGGTGTTGCGTCCGTATCGATCGCGAGTCGCATCGTCTTCTTCGCTGATGTCAAAGGCCCGCTTGGTTTGCGGATTCGTCAACAGCGTCATCGCTTGCGTTTCAAATTCGTCCAATGCCCCCAGTTCACCGTATTGGTCAAAGGCACGCGTCATCGTATCGAGCTTCTGTCGCAAATCGATTCGCCGACTCAAACGTTCGACTTCACGCGAATCAGTTAGTCCGATGTTGGGGACGACGAAGTTTGGGGCGTTCGGATCACCGGTGACAGAGAACGGTGAATAGGTTTCACCAATGTAAGCTGGGCCAATATATTCGTTTGACATATTGACGCCGACATAACGCGGCAGCGGATTCGTCCGCGTCGTTTCCTCTTGTGCCCGCAAATAGTTTGCCACTGTCATCCAATCGGGAAGCCGTGGCTTCGGTTTGTCGCGCGTATCGGAGTCGCCCGACAGCAGTTGCATGGATCCCGCCGGATGTCCGCCCGCAGTTTGATGCATGCTCCGCAGCACCGTGAACTTGTCCGCTATCGCGGCTTGTTTTGGCAACAGTTCGGTGAAGCGGACGCCGGGGATTTTGGTTCCAATTGTGCCGAAAGGACCGCGATATTCGGTGTCCGCGTTCGGTTTGGGGTCATAGGTGTCGATGTGAGAGCAGCCACCTGGCTTCCAAACCATGATGACCGACGTCTTTTGCCGCGACGGCGTGGGACTGGCAGCTTGCAGCCGCATCACGCTGGGCAGACTGAGACTGGCAAAACCGGCGATCCCCATCCGCATAAAACTGCGGCGAGACGAGCCGTGTTTCCCGGCACCAGTCGCCAACACGTTGCCAAGCGGTCCTGGACAATGAGCCGGCTGGATCGTTTGAGTATCGCGATCGGGTTGTGAAGGACGTCTCATTTCTTCTCCGCCGGTAGGACGCGAATCGCGATCGGTTTGGACACCACGATATCAGCGATGTCGGTTGTGGAAGGCTTCTTAGCAGGTTCGCTGGTAAGCCGATTGGCGGCGAGCGAGTCAGGGGCCAGCGATGCCGGGGAATATTTTGCGACAGCACTTCCGTAGAAGGCGATCCAGTAGTCGCCCGGAGCCGTTTTCAGTTTCGCCAAATCAAGGGTCACTTCGGAGTGATCGTCATTGAGCGGCAAGTCGAATTTAGGGTGACTCTCAAACCCAACCCCCATCGTTTGCATCGCAACCGTTGCTCCGGAAAATTCGCTGCGGCGGCGGTGCGTCAGCGGGATCGTCACCGATTCGCCAGCCACCACTTCGATGGGTGCTTCGGCGACGGGCTGAATCGTCAGCGGGGCAACTTCGGCACTTCCGACCGATACGGCCACATCGCCAACGAGTCGCGGGCTGGGGATTTCGGACCATGCATCCTTCACCGGCCACGCCATTGACGCCAAGCGACAAGGCCGGCTAATCGTCTTACCGTCGATCTCTGCTTGGCCAACGAACGTTGCACTGGCCCAACCGGCGGGTGCACCTTCGTCCGCAGTCACCAGCATGATGCCGCGTGATTTGCCGGCAGGAATTTTCAAGCCTTGCGCGAACACTCCATCAGGCAACTCTTGCATCGACAATTCGATTTCACCATCAAACCCATCGCGACGAAACGCGACCACTTCGAGAGCCATTGTCGCGCCAGGCCGCAGCGACATCGGTTTGGACAACGCGTTACGGTCGCCATTACGCAGTCCCATGTGTAGCGCCCAGGCGACGAGTGCAAAGTCCGGCTCGGACTTGCGAATCACCATCCGGTATCGATTGCGAATGTCACTGCGGGTGCCGCCGAATGCATCCAGCAGTTGCACGCGATAACGCCCATCCTCGGGGATCTCGAGTTTGCCAAGAATGTCCGACGTTCCCGCGTTGTACGGAGGACCATCGTAAGCGTAGTTGTTTCCGGATACTTTTACAGGACTCGGGATATCGGCAAGCTCGATAACGTCGATGAGGGATACGGCCGCTGAGTCGTCGGCGTTTTCAACCACCCGCTGTACCAGCATCGTCGGATCGGTGGGCAATCCGAGTCGTTCCGAAGCGACTTCGATCCACCACGTTTCGCCTTTTTTTGCAGTGAACTCGAACACATCGATGTCGGCGGCCGGGAAGAACGTGCCAGCAATATCACACGGCAGCGTGATCGTCTGGACTTGCGAAATGGCATCCACTGTCTTGGCATTGTTTGGTTCGACTTCGGCAGTCGCGGCATTCGGTACCAAGCCAACGGGCGGCCATGAGAACGCATTAACAGCGTCGGTCCCCGCGATCCGCACCGGCTGTTCTCCGTTGGGAAGTTCGCGAATGGCCAAGCGATAGAAATGCTCGGCACCACCGCTGAACGTCAACTCATGAACCTTCACAATGTATTGCCCATCTTCGGGAGCAACAAAATCGAGCAGGTCGCCACGCCGCTCGACCAACAAATCACGTCCTTCGGCATCCGCGATGATCACCACCGCGTTCAACTTGCTGTCGATCCCACGGGCGGCACAGTCGACGATGACACGTTGCTCTTTCTTGGCTTCGAATTGGTAATGATTCACGCCACGCACCGGCATCGTCGCGTTAACAATCGAGTTGATCGCTATTGGCAATGCCTTCTCCGGCGACGTCGACGGTTCAGTTTGAACCACCTCGGCAACCGTGTCGACGGAAAAAACACGTGATGAGGATAAGCCAAGCGGCGTCATCACACGAGCTTCGTGAATGCCGGCAGGACAGTCCGCTGCAATCGTGACAATGTATTGCTTGGGAACCACTTTGCCTGCATCGTCAAGTTTCGGTTTTGCGGTGATGCCAGTATGTGAGAAGACAAGTTCGCTCGCGTCATCGATGGAATCACCGCTAATGGTGACTTCGATTTCACTGCCGGTTTGACCGCCCATCGGCATCGTGGTCAACAAACGTGGTGACGGCAAACAAACCGATTGAGCAAACGCGGCGGGAGCAATGCAAACAGCAACCAACAACACCCCAACGCGGACGGCGATCTCGAATGAGTGGGCTGAAAGTAGTTGTGGTGTTGGTTTGGTGTTCGTCATGACAATGGTTCGTGAAACATTTGTATGTAGCGGTTCGAGTCGAGCCGACCAGTCAGTTTCTTACGTGAGTACGGTTTAACGGTAGCGAAGTCGCCAAGGCTTTCGATCCATTGCGAGTCTCCCCGAAGCTCTCTGCGAGTTTCGCTACGAACATAACTTCACATCATCTTTCGTTAATGGTTGAACAAAAACTCTTTGGTGTTGATCAATGCCCACAGCAGATCCTGCAGGTTTTCGCGGGTGGCATCGACTTCGCTGATTGGTTTCTTGTCTGCAGTCATCCGGGGTTCCGATAAATACGCGACCGCCGTGGATTCTTCTTCGTCGTCAGGCGCCCGTGAATAAGCCGCCATGTACAACTCGTTGACTCGATCTTGGTGGGTGACATCTTTCGCTGCTGCCAAACGCTCCGCGCGGCCTCCTTTAAAAGCAAGTTTCGACTTGATGTCCGCTGCGTTGATAAAATGCAAGCTCTGCGCCAGACTAGCGGATTGAACTCGCTCGCATTCACACACACTGGTACTTTCGGGACGTCCGAACACCCGCAGAAACGGCGACGATTTGTTGTAGCTGTTGTCCGGCAGCGCGACCGCTTTGGTGCCGACGGGCAAGTTGGCGAAATCAGTGCGTGCACCCGTCAGTCCATCGATCGAATCTAGCATCACTTCGGCTTGCAAACGTTTGGGATAGAAACGCGAGTAGTTTTGTCGGTCGGCGATGTTATGTTCGTTGGGAACCGCACTGAGTTGATAGGCATGCGAACGCGTGATCACCCGCACCAATTCTTTCAGATCATAACCGCTGTCGACAAAATGTTTTTCGATTGAGGCCAACAGTTCCGGATTGGTGGGCGGATTGGTGTCGCGGATGTCATCTTCGGGTTCGATCAACCCGCGACTAAAGAAATGTTTCCAGTAGCGATTCACCAGGGCTTTGGCAAAGAACGGATTCTCCGTCGAGCTCATCCAATCGGCCAGTCGTAGCCGTGGATCCTCGCCCGCAGGGATTTCACCGACGCTGTCTCCTAAAGCCGCGGGCAGGAGGGTTTCACCGGTCTTGGGGTTCTTTTCACCCGCGACGCCGCGTTGATGAAAGATTTGGTCCTCGCCGCGAACGCCCGTCGGTTTGCGTCCCACTTTGCTGAAGAACGCAACAAGCGAGTAGTAGTCGTCTTGGCTCCACCGCTCGAACGGATGATGGTGGCACTGGGCACATTGCATTCGCACGCCCAGGAACAACTGAGCGACGTCCTCGATTTGTTCCTTCGGTTCTTTGACACGCTTGTACCATGCGACTGGCGGATTTCCCATCACGGTACCGGTGGCCGCCAACAACTCACGAACGATTTGGTCGTAGGGCCGGTTCGCTAACAAACTGTCTCGCAGCCAAGCATGAAAGGCAAAATTGGATGTGATGTCGCTTTTGTCATCTCGCCGATTCTTCAGCAGCGATGTCCATTTGTTCGCAAAGTAGTCGGCATATTCGGGGCTCTTTAGCAGTTCATCGATCACTTGATCACGACGACGATCGTCATCGTTTGCGAGGAAGGCACGCGATTCGGCTTCGGTCGGCAATCGGCCCGCGATGTCCAAAGTGACACGCCGCAAGAATGTCGCGTCATCGCATACGGGCGACGGTGGAATGCCCAGTGTCTTCAGATTGTTGAAAACATGATCGTCCACAAAGTTGTTCGATTCGGGCACTTGGTCGATGGCGGCTCCCATAGGAATTGCAGCCGTATAGACTGCGACTTTGCCTTGGTAACGAACCATCACCGCTGCGTTACCGGGCAGGTGCTGAGCATGCACCACCCCCGACTCGGACGCTTCGATCATCGCAACGTCGTTGGTTTCATAGAGTGCTAGATCGGTCACATTGCGTGAGGTGCCGTCGCTGTAGTGGGCGACTGCTACTAATTGCTGCGTTGCACCTTGGTTCAACAATCCTCGTTCGGGTTGGACCTGAATCGAGGCCAGTTCCGGAGCTTCGTCCCCACCATATAGAGCCCCCGCTGCGATCCAATCACGTAGTTGCCGGTAGCCAGCTGAATCCTTCTCTAGCCGAACGCCACCGCCGTGGGGAACTTGTCCGGATGCTTTCAGCAGTAGCAGACTTTGCTCCGGCGCCGCCAACGAGATTCGTCGTCCACGCGCTTCGCGTACCACGTGTTCATAATCTTCGGCTGGCTCGAAACCCAACAGCGAAAGTTGGAAACCGTTCTGTCCGCCACCTGCTTTGGCGTGGCAAACGCCTGTGTTACAGCCCGCTTTGGTCAATACCGGAGCGACGTCGTTGGCGAAGCTAATCGGATGGCGGGGCGATTCCACCTCCGTGTTTGCGGCAGTAGCAATATCGACAGAGCACAACGATAAAACGATCGCAGCGACACATGGCAAACACCATGGCACCTTCGAAAACTCGCGCCGGGCTACGTCGGATCGCATAAGCGAGTGTCACAATATTGGGAGGGAGTCCCGAGATCGGGGGCAGGAAGTCCAAAGGACTCAAAAGCTACAATAGTGTTTTCTGGTCACAATGTCAAATTATGAAATGTCCCGCTGTGCCGAAAATCTTTCTCCATGCGGCTAGCTTGTTTTTAGGTCTATACACTCATGGCACGCCGCGTTTTAGTAAACTGGGCGGTCCCACCTCTGCGTTTTCCAACCTTTAAATTGCCCACCTTGAAATCACCCACCTTCAAATTATTCGAGCAGTCCACCATGCCCGGTCCTCTCTCTTGCTCACTCGTGCCCACACGGGAATCAACCATGTCTCTAGCCTGCGGGCTCAAAGCACTCAGTAACCCATGCATCGCCGCAGCCATGGCCATACTATGGTTGGTCGCCCCAGTTTCGGTCAGTGCCGAATCCGTGTTGACGATTGCAAAGTTAGACCGTGCGACGCCCGTCGATTTTGCGACTGAAATCGCTCCAATCTTGAAACGCAATTGTGTAGCATGCCATCACAAGGCCGATGCCGAGGGCGGTCTGGTTCTCGAGTCACATGCATCGCTGATGAAGGGTGGCGATACAGGCCCGGCGGTGATCGCTAAAGACGCCAAGTCGAGCTTGTTGCTGATGCGGGCGACTGGCGAAGAGGATCCGTTAATGCCTCCAGAAGACAATGACGTCGGGGCATCCCCGTTGACTCCCGAGGAATTAGGACTGTGGCAACTGTGGATCCAGCAAGGTGCCAATGGATCCGACACGACCGAAACCGAGTCGATCAGCTGGCAAGCCATTCCCGAATCGATTCGCACGATCTATGCGTCGGACGTTTCCCCCGACGGCCAACAGTTCGCCTTTGCCCGCGGCAATCGCTTGTTCGTTGCTGACGTCGACAAACCAAACGAACACGTTTTGCTTGCCGATCCCGCACTCGGCGATTCAGGGATCGCGGATGTCGACTTAATTCAATCGATTGCCTTTTCACCGGATGGACGGCGACTCGCCACCGGTGGATTCCGCACCGTGCGATTCTGGAAGCGTACCCATTCGCCGCTTGATTCCGATAGTGCACCGTGGCGGATGCCGGCGCAAGCGATGGCGGTGAGTGCCGATGGTTCCGCAATCGCATTGGTCAATACGATTGGTGACATCGAGGTATGGGATGTTGCCAAGAACGAGCGCCGAGCATCGCTACGAGGGCAGTCCGATACCGTTGTCGGACTCGCGTGGGCGGGATCCACAGGTCATGTTGTCGTCGCCGATGAAGCGGGGCACATCACCGTTCGCGACGCAACCGATGGATCCCAAGTTGCCGAAATCGAGCTCGAAACTTCGCTGTTGGACCTAGCCGCGTGCAGCGATGGAACGCACGTCGCAGTGCGAAACATCGGTGGCGGCGTGACGCTGCTGCGATTGGCTGCCGCCGCCGAAAATGCCCCCGCAAGTCTCCAGGTCGTGCATCAGCGAATCGCTGACATCTCGGACGCCACTACCCTAGCACTTGTTGCGAAGCCGTCACTTGCGATTGCAATCGCAAGTGAGTCGCGAGGCATCGTGCTGGTTGATGCGATCAAGAACCAAGTCACTCGTACGCTCCAGGCCGGATCGGTGGTGAACACCATCGCCGTTGCGCCGGATCAAACGCGTTTAGTAACCGGCAATCATGATGGAACCGTCAGCGTCTGGAATTTGGCAGACGGAAAACGACTAGCCACCGGCACCGCGTCTACCGAAGACGCATTGTCAATGTCCCAGGCGACCCGCGACGCAAATCGCCAAAAGGCATTGGTGTCAAAATTGACTGCCAAAACCAAAGAGTTGCAAGACTTCCTCAATAAAGAAGACGAAGCACTCGCGGCCATTACCAAAACCCGTGATGCAGCGACCGTCGCGAATGATGCCAACGAAGAAAAACGTGTCGCCGCGGCCAAGCTGGTGACGGCGACCGAGGCCGCGATCGAAAAGAGTAAGGCGGATATGGCTGCGGCGGAGAAAGTTGTTGCCGTCGTAAAAGCGAGACTCGAGCAAGCGACAAAGCAGCTTGAAAACGACAAGACGGCCGTTGTGAAAACTGCAGCGGAGGAGTCGGACAAAAACAAGGACGAAGCCGAGGCGGCTAAAAAGGCGGAAGCGGAAAAGAAAGTTGCCGCGACTCAAGCCGCGATCGACAAAGCGAAAGCGGACATTGCCGCCGCAGAGAAGACCATCGTCGATGCAAAAACATCGATAGAAGCGAACGCCAAGCAGCTTGAAGCCCAGCGTGCCGCATTGACGAAAGCCGAAGCAGATAAAGCGAAGACCGACGCTGAGTTGGTCAAGCAGCAACGATTGGCCGACGCCGCCGCCGCGGCACAAAAGCGAGCCACGGACGCCATCCCTGAACACCAACGGCTCGTGGACGCCGAAACACGCCGACTCGCTCGGCTCGATGCAAAATTGGCAAACGTTCAAGAAAACTTAGCGCAGCCCGCACGCGCAGTGATGGCTCTGGCTTGGAGTCCCGATGGGACTCAAATCGTCACGCTCCGGCGTGACGGCGAATCGTGCCTCATTCGCAGTAGCGATGGCCAGCCGCTGAGTTCCTTTCCTCGCACAAGCTCAGACGCTTTCGCTGGCATCCGTACCACCGGTCAATTTGATGTGGCATTTCTCGGCGACAAGATATGTCGTCTGGTCGGTCCCGGAATCGTGCAGTGCTGGCCGCATCAAGGGCACTGGACACTCGAGCGGACGATCGGCGCAATCAATGATCCCGGAAACATCGCGGACCGTGTCACGGCAATTGACTTCCATCCCGACGCGTTGAAGGTGGCGGTTGGCACAGGCGAGCCAAGTCGATCGGGAACGGTCAAAGTTTTTGATGTTCAGACCGGAGCAGTGCTTCGAGATTTGGGTGATCTTCATACCGACACTGTGCTTGGATTGGCCTTTTCACCCGATGGCCGGACGCTGGCGTCGTCTTCGGCCGATCGAACAATCGCATTAACCCACCTCGCCACGGGCACCACGATTCGACAACTCGAAGGACACACGCACCATGTTTTGTCGATCGCTTGGCAAGACAGTGGCGACGTTCTCGCGTCCGCCGCAGCCGATCAAACCGTCAAATTGTGGAACACCGAAACGGGGGAAACGTCGCGGACGGTTAGTGGTTTCGCGAAAGAAATGACGGCAATTCAGTTTGTGGAGACCACCGATCAATTGGTGGCGGCTTGCGGCAGTGGCGAAGTCCGACTGATCAAGTCATCCAACGGAGGCAAAGTCCGCAGTTTTGATACCGCTAAAGATTTCGTGTTCACGATCGCCGTCACGCCGGACGGCAAGAAATTGATCGCTGGCGGGCAAAGCGGCATTGTCCGGATTTGGAATCTTGCTGACGGGAAGCTTGTTGCGGAGTTGAAATGACCGAATGGTTTGGATCGGTGGTTGATTCCGGTTTCATGAATCCGGTTTCATTGTTCAACGGGGGATCTAGGCAATCGGCGGACAATCGTCTGGCGGAAGGATCCCGCCCGGTTGAATGTCGGAACCGTCGTTACCAGGCCGTTGATTTAGTCGTACGATGGACTTCCTAGTCCGTCGAATACACTTCATCAAATCAACAGCCCGCTACCGCCAAAACGCAACGTAGTGGAGCATTTTTTCGTGCCCAAAATGTGTAAGTTTTGAAGTTGCGCTTTTGTATAGAGGGGCAACGCCCCGGGAGTTTACCTCGCCCAGCCCAACGGGCTGGGGCCAAGAAAGTTGATGAACCGTAGGGCCAACGGCTGCGTTGGCCAAAGCGGCGAATAGACGGAAAAACTTCGGTCTGCCTGCTTGCTTAAGAATCCTCACAAAATAATCGGTAAGTCGGTGGTTGCCCCGTACCATTGATTCTTAGCCAGCTGATTCCTAGCCATTGTTAGACACTAGCTGCCCTCCAACTACACGATTTCCGTTAGCGACACGGATTAGACAGCACCCCGATTTGATGCCAACCGACGAATTTGACGACGATCGCTACGAACAGTTTCTGCAATACTTTTTGCGGGACCAGACTCGGATATTCGCCTACGTGCGAACGCTGCTGCCTCAGTACGCGGATGCTCAGGATGTGTTTCAGCGGTGCAGTTTGACGTTGTGGCGTCACTTTGACGATTTCGATAACGAGCGGTTATTCCTGCCGTGGGCCTGTGGCGTCGCGTTCAACGAGGTTCGCAATTTCCGCCGCACGGCCGGGCGTGACCGATTGCAATTCGCCGATGATCTGGCCGAACAATTGGCCGATCGCCGGATTGCAACGCTGCGGCAACGCGACCTCCGCTCGTCCGCAATGCGAAAGTGTGTCGAACATTTAAAACCAACCGATCGCGAACTGATCCAACTCGTTTACGAAGAGATGCGTCCAGTCACGGAAATAGCCGAATCCGCAGGCAAGGCCGTGCAAACGATGTACAACCGTTTGTCGGCGGTTCGGCGAATGCTGCTGCAATGCATCGAGAAGCGGATCGCGTCGGAGGAGGCATTAGGGTGAACATGTCTGCAAAAAACAATGATGATCGATTGTTGCTCGCGTTGCTGGCCAAACTCGTCGATGATTCGATCACCGAATCCGAGCACGTCGAGCTTCAGAACCTGTTGCGGGACGACGCAAACGCACAACGAACCTATTTTAACTATCTAGACCTTGATACCGACCTGCGTCAAATGACTCACGGGGCCACGACATCGCCTCCGAATCCACAGCCCAAAACATCGCTGCGAATCCGGGTGGCGATTGCAGTTGCAGCTTCGTTGGTGATGATGGTGTCGTTTGCATGGTGGCGTCATCGCGATCAGATCGAAGCCGTCTCGGCATCCCCAGCGGAAGAGGTCGTGTTGGTTCAGTCCGCTGGTGGCGTATTTTTTCGCGACGTCATGCCGGCGGTGGGCGAATCGCTCAAGAGCAACCACGAGTACGCCTTGACCTCGGGAATGATCGAGTTGCAATTTCCCAGTGGCGCCGAAGTCATCTTGGACGCCCCCGCCGCGATCGAAATCGCCAGCCTCGATCGCTTGATTGTGCGTCAAGGATCATGCAGCGTTCATGCTCCACCGGGCGCCGAGGGGTTCCAAGTCATCACGCCCAAAACGGAAGTGACTGATTTGGGGACACGGTTCAGCGTCGATGTGGATGAAGCGGGCGATACCGAAGTGCAAGTCGTCGAAGGCGCCGCCGAAGTGCTCCGGCGTGACCAGTCGGCTGCCGAGAAAGTCCTGCTGACCCAGCGTCAAGCGAGTCGGTTTGATGGTGGCGATTCGTCGTCGTCGGTCGCTTATCAACCTCACAAATATCGGCATCAACTGCCCGACCGAGTGGTGAAGTTTTCGATGGGGATGACCAACGGCAAAACGAACGGACAACTGCGTCACGTTTCGGTCCAACGCGGCGGAGTGACACGGCAGTACGATGTGACGAAAATGATCCCAAGCGAGGTGACTTACTTTCACGGCGGATCCAACACCCAGCACATGTCTGTCCCGGTCGGCACGACAACCGAAGCGGGCGATGGCCGCCGCTCTGTGATCGAATCGGATGCGTTACTGCACACAGGCTTTCTAAATCTAGGCGGCAGCGTCGAGTCGCTGTTCGATGATCCCGTGCTGGTTAATAAGCAGGATGACGATGATCCAGATGGCGATCTTCAGGATGGCGACACGACGTTGGGGATGGCCATTCGTTTCCGCACGCCCGTTATCAACGCCCCCGGGCCGGACATCGTGTTCTTTGAATTACAGTCGGCGTTGAACCCAGCCGACGGTGACGGTTTCCACGTCGGCCCGCTGCAGTTCAACGCGGGCTTGCGTTCGCTATCGGTCAAACGATACGACATCACGCTTCATTCTGCCGAGGCGTTGCCGATTCCCGATTTTGACTTATTGGAATTCAACTCACCGGTGCAATCGGTGTTCGAACTGATCAACGGATCGTTCTCACGACTGAATCCCGCGATCCCATTTTGGGCAATCGCCGTGGGGATTGATTTGAGTGATCTGGGATACGCGCCGGGAACCGCCGTCGAGGGGCTGTTTTTTCAAGATGCCGCTGACGACGACCATATTGTGGACCCAGTGTTTATTGCTGGCTTGCCCGACGACTTAAACACCTCCCAAGGACAGACACCCTAGACATGAAGTACATCTCAAAATATTTGTTCGTCGTCCTGTTGTTTTTATGTTCCCAATCGGTGGCCGTCGCTGACGAACCCCACCTGGTTGCCGAGTGGGATTTTGCCACCGAAGCCACACGTTCGTTCGAATCTCATGGATCGGTACAGCGTGATCAAGCGGGCCCGCGGCCTCCGGTGTATCCCGATTTCCAAAGCAATAACACTGCAATCCGGCTGGGGGAATCCGGCGGCTATTTATCGATCGACGATACCGCCGAACAAAGCGAATTTGACTTTACCAACGGCGATGCGATCACATTAGAAGCCTGGGTAAAGATCCAACTTCCCGCCAACAATAGCCCGATCTATATCGTTGGCAAAGGTCGCACCGGCAACCCTCGTTTTAGCAAGGACAATCAAAACTGGGCGATGCGAGTTCAAAAAGTCGGCAATTCGATGCGTGTCGGATTTTTGTTCGCAACCAAACGCGGCGAGGGCGACGCACATTGGCATCGCTGGACGTCGACGGCTTCCTTTACCGCTCAAAACACTTGGCATCATGTTGCGGTGACTTATCGCTATGGTGACCCCGATTCGATGCGGGGATGGATCGATGGGAAACCGACCGATGGCGATTGGGGCATGGGCGGAAAAACCACCGAGCCACCTATCGTTGATGATGACCAGGTGTGGATTGGATCAGCGAACCACGGAAACCGGTTCGTCGGCTTAATCGACAACGTGGCTGTGTATCGCGGGTTGGCCGACGATTCAGTGATTGCGTCACGTTTTCGCCGGATTGGCGAAGAGTCGAAACCCAAACTCGTTGCCGCAACGATGCCTGAACTGGGCGAAATCCCGCCTGGCCGCGTGTTGGTCACCATGGGTGAAAGCTTGCCTGCGGAAGATCGTTGGATCATGGACAACGAATCATGGCCAAGCGATGCGTTGCGTTGGCACGGTGACGCCTTTCTGATTCATCAATTGCCTGTCCGCTATGACACCTGGGGCATTCGGGATGCATGGAGAGAACCGGTGTTGTTACGCATGGCCGCTGATGTGGAATTCGCTCCTGGAACCCATCGGCTTCTCATGCGAGCTCGTGGGATGGGACGATTGTGGATCGATGGCAAGATCGCGGCCCAAACGAAACCGGTTTCCCGTCGATCGCCTGATGGGGAACAACCCATCACACCGGTTGCCGAGCCGCCGCTACCGGGGGTGCGTCCGCACGGCTATCACCAACAAGAAGTGTTTGCCGAATGGACGATCCCAGAGGAAACGACAAAAGAAACGAGCACACAGCGAGTGGTGCTCGAACTGATCGTTGGCGGAAAGAACCAACGCACCGAAACAGGCGAAGTCTGTATCGCCGTCCAAACCGCAGACGGCACCTCCTATGACCTGTTAGGACCAAAGGACGCTGAAGTCGTACCGTTGACAGACGCGGCCGTCGAACGACTGTTGGGTCAAATGGCTGATCAGATGACTGCCATTGATGACGCATCGCGACGAACCGCCGCGGCGTCGCAGGACGATTATTGGAACAAGCGGCATCAATCCGCTGTCGAATGGGCTGAGCAACACCCGGTCCCCGCCGTTCCCACCGCGGACGGCGATTCCACGACGCATCCGGTCGACGCGTTTATCGCGAACAAGATCCGTGTGGCCATCGACGCCGCGGCGAAAAGTGACAGCAAAGTTACCGAACACTTTCACGGCAAAGTGTTGCCCATCCTTCGCGACCAATGTTTTCGTTGTCACGGTGAAAAGGACAAAGGCGGCTTAAAACTGAACTCGCGTGAAGCCGTGTTAATGGCGGGCGAATCCGAATTGCCTGCGGTTGTCCCAGGCGACGCCGATGCGAGTGAACTGATCTCACAAATTCGCAGCGGAGCGATGCCGCCGACCGACACGGGTTTGAGCGATGACCAAATTGCAACGTTAGAGCAGTGGATTCGCGATGGGGCAGTATGGCCGGCACCTGCGGTCGACGTGGCCTCTTTGTCGCCGCCTCCGGTGGTCAACGACGAATCGTTTCTTCGCCGCGCGTACCTGGACACGGTCGGAGTTCCACCGACGCTTGCGGAAGCAAATGCATTCCTTGCGGATAATCGTCCCGACAAACGCGAACGTTTGATCGACGATCTACTGGACGATGAACGCATGGCAGATCACTGGATCAGCCTTTGGCAGGATCTGTTGGCCGAGAACCCCACGCTGTTGAATCAATCGATGGGCAGCACCGGGCCATTTCGTTGGTTTCTGTATGATTCGCTGCGAGACAACAAACCGATCGATCGTATGGTCACCGAATTGATCATGATGCGAGGCAGCCCAGACACCGGTGGAAGTGCCGGTTTCCGGTTGTCGGGCGAAAGCGACGCACCGTATGCGGAAAAGGCGAACATTTTGGCAGCGGCATTCCTGGGAGTCGATCTACAGTGCGCTCGCTGTCACGATTCCCCCTATCACTCGACGTTACAACGCGACCTGTATTCGCTGTCGGCAATGTTAGAGCGAAAAACGGTTCAGGTTCCTAAGACCAGCCGCGTTCCCGACGCGTTTTTCGAAAAGAAAGGACGCGAGTCGTTGATCCGCGTCACGCTGAAACCAAACGAATCCATCCGTCCCGAGTGGCCGCTGGGCAATTTGATCGGGGTGAGCGACAACGAACAGATTAGTTCGTTGATGATGAAGCCGAGTGATTCACGCGAGCGGTTGGCCGTTCTGATGACCGCTCCTCAAAATCGCCGTTTCGGACGCGTGATGATCAATCGCGTTTGGAAAAAATTGATGGGAGCCGGAATCGTCGAGCCCGTCAGCGACTGGGAAGGCCAGATCGCAAGCCACCCTGAACTCCTCGATTGGATGGTTCACCAGTGGATCACCAGCGGTTACGACTTGCAAGTCGTGATGCGGCAGATCATGACATCCGAGACCTACCAACGCGAGGCACTGGGAAAGAATTTGACAGCTGACGCCGAACAACGTTTCTTTAGTTCGCCGGATCGACGACGGCTGACCGCAGAACAGGTCGTCGATTCGCTCTATGTTGCATGTGGCAGCCGAATGAATGTCGAGGAATTGACGTTCGTCCATGACGGCCAACGACCGATCGGAAAACGACAATCAATGGGTGTCCCGAAGCGGGCGTGGATGTTTGCCAGTCTGAACAACGAACGCGATCGCCCCAGTTTGTCGCTGCCGAGTGCTCGAGCCGTCACCGACGTGTTGCAAGCGTTTGGATGGAACGGATCTCGGCAAAAACCGATCAGCGTCCGTGACACGGACGCCAACGTATTGCAACCGGGAATTCTTTCCAACGGCACACTGTCAATATCGCTCAGCCGAGCCTCGGTCGACAGCGATCTAAGCCGTCTGGCGATCGAAGCCACGTCTCCAGAATCACTCGTCGACACGCTGTTTCTGCGGTTCCTTTGCCGGCAACCCACGCCGCAAGAACGAATCGCGTTTGTCAATGAACTTAGCGTTGGATTTGAGCAACGCATTGTCCCTGAGGAAAACGTCCAATACCCCGAACCATTGCCGCCGCTTCCTCAGGTCACTTGGTTCAACCACCTACGTCCTGAGACCAATACGATCCAACAAGAGCTAGAACGACGCGTCAGTCTAGGTCCGCCTGCGGATCCGCGAATCGAATCCAATTGGCGGGCCGTTTACGAAGATTTCGCTTGGAGTCTGATCAACCACCGCGAATTCGTCTGGGTACCGTAATGCACTTTGCTCCCAATTCAACATTCATTTTTAAACGCAGCGGAAGTCACTCAATAACATGCGTAGTGGAATTCGCCAGAATTCCCACGGCTCCATAAACCTCGTAGTGGAATTCGCCAGAATTCCTACGGCAAAGAGGATTTCTGGTGAAATCCACTACGGCACATGCGTAGTGGGATTCACCAGAATTCCCATCGCACCATAAACCTCGTAGTTGAATTCACCAGAATTCCCACGGCAAAAAGGATTTCTGGTGAAATCCACTACGGCACTCGTTATTCGATGCATATCGTCCATTTAAATCCCGCCTCAAATCCTCTCCAAAACTCGCGACTTTCCTATGAATATCGATCCCTCGCCATTATCTATGAATCGTCGTCACAGTCTTGCTGCGATCGCCGCCACCGCAGGCGGCCTGATGTTGCCTCGTTCGGCAGCCGCGTCATCAGATAGCCCCATAATCCAAGGCAAGGCAGAACATGTCATCTCGATTTGGCTTGGCGGTGGGATGGGCCAGATCGATACGTTTGATCCGAAACGACAAGGCGATCCGGCGGCCCGAAAAGCGGGCGCGTACTACCGGTCCGTCGACACTGCGGTCCCCGGTGTGCAGGTTTGTGAACATCTACAACAGCTTGCACCGCTGATGGATCACGTGACTGCCGTGCGATCGGTCCATCACGAAGTGATTGACGAACATGCCGCCGCCACCAATCGCATGCACACCGGACGAGCGGTGACGGGGACAGTATTGTATCCGTCGCTTGGTTCGATCATCGCCAACCAACGTGGCGCCGCGTCCGATGGGGCACCACCCTACGTCTTGATTGGCTACCCGAATGTGACGCGAGGACCTGGCTTCCTGGGAGCCAACAGCGGGTACCTGTATTTGACCGACACCAGCCAAGGTCCAGCTGGTTTGTCGCGACCAGCGGAGATCACTGATCAGCGTCAGTCGCGACGTGAGCGTTTTTTAGCAAGCATCGGGGATGACGCTGCCAAAATCAATGATCACCGTGTCCGCGATTATCAGGATGCGATCAAGCAGAGTTTGAAACTGAGTGGCCCCGATTTCAACCGAGCCTTTCAACTGACGCAGGAACCAGATCGTTTAAGAAACCGATACGGCGGCGAGTTTGGACAACGATGTCTATTGAGTCGCCGGTTAGTCGAGCGAGGAGTACGTTTTATCGAAGTCTCGCACAACTTGAACTTCCTCAATGGTGCCGGCTGGGATGTTC
>NZ_ANOG01001032.1 GCF_000346295.1 Rhodopirellula maiorica SM1
ACACAGCGAAAGATCCCTTCCTTTCTGCTACGACCTGCACCCTTGCCATTTCGCTTGCGTGAACCCGTTCGCTCATGATAAGCGAGTGCCTAGGCTTTTGATGCGGGATGCAAGGGTGGTTGGTTTGGTGTTCAGCAACTCTGCAGCCCCGCCCGGACCTGAGACTTTTCCGCCAGACGCCGCGAGGGCGCGGCGGATGTTGGCCGCTTCGAAGGCCTTCAGCTCGTCGGTCGTCAAAATTTTGTCGCCGTCAAGTGATGGTAAACTTGATTGACGCTCGAGCGATGATGTGTCGTTGGGCGACGTCGCTTGATCGAGCTGAAAACGAAGCCGTCCGCCCCGTGCGGTGATCATCGCACGCTCGAGAACATGCTGCAATTCGCGGATGTTTCCGGGCCATTCGTATTGTTTCAGCTGTTGGATGTTGGCTTTCGTCAACCGCGGCGTTTCGCGGCCAAGTTTACGAGCGAGCTGATGCAGCAAATGTTCGGCCAGCAGCGGGATATCTTCTTTGCGTTTCGATAGCGACGGAAGCTCAATCGGAAACACGCTCAGTCGGTAATACAAATCGGCACGAAAACGCTTCGCTTCACTCTCGGCTTTCAGATCGCGGTTCGTGGCTGCAATGATACGGACATCCACTTCACGCGTCTGCTCTTCGCCGACGCGTTCCAGTTCCCCTTCCTGCAGCACCCGCAACAGCTTGCTTTGCAATTCCAGCGGGATCTCGCCGATCTCATCCAGAAACAACGTACCGCCGTCGGCCAGCTCGAATCGCCCAACGCGATCACGCACCGCTCCAGTGAAGCTGCCCTTCGTATGACCAAAGAATTCGCTGTCGTACAGCTCACGCGGAATCGCTGCGCAGTTGACTTTGATCAACGGCCGATCGCTTCGTGAGGAGCGGCGGTGAATCTCGCGAGCTACCAGCTCTTTGCCGGTGCCACTTTCGCCTGTCACCAACACCGTCGAATCAGTCGGAGCGACCAACTCGATTTGCTGGGTCACTTTTTGGAGTGCCGCACTGCTGCCGACCATGTCACCAAACGAATGGTTCGTGTTGACCTCTTCCTGTAGGTAATCATTCTCCAATTCAAGCCGGTGCCGTAGCTTCTCGATCTCTTCCCAAGCGGACGCATTGGCCAACGAAGCGGCGGCATGGTTGGCGATCGTTCGTAACCACTGAAGGTCTTCTTCGGAACATGTCGTGCGGCTAAACACCGCCAGCACGCCGAGGACGTTGCCGTGGTGGATCAGCGGTTGGCCACCAAATCCACGAATTCCTTCGGCCTTTGCCCATTCCGGTTTGACAAGCCAATCGGGATTGCCCTCGATGTTGCTGACCTCCATTGGTTGCCCTGTCGATGCGATCCGTCCCACCTTGCGGACACCGATCGGGAATCGCCGAAATTCGCCATCCAGCCGCGTTAGGTCCGCTGTGGGATCGACCAGCGAACTTCCTGCACTGGCAACAAGATGCAAACAGTTCGTTCGATCGGGACATTCCGAGGCCCGCGGGCAGGTCGCGCAACCGGCTGCAGGGCGAATCAGCCAAATTCTTGCCAACGCGACTGCCGGGGACGACGCAATCCGATCCACGATCAATCGCAGCGCATCACAAACTTGCATCCGCTGAGCCATTTCCAGCAGCAGCGATCTTGGGTCGCGAATCAGCGGTGTCTTGGTGTCAAGCATGCCGAAACTTTATACGAAAAGTCGTGAAGTTGCAACGAAAAGTCGTAAGTTACGAAATGTCGTGCTTTTATTCCTGTCTGCATGGTTTCCCTAAGGCGTTTGAAGGAAACGGCTTACGTGAAATGTCGAGGGTTGGCACGATTCGTGCCTACGGAATGAAAGCATCAACGGTAACTGTTGCCGTTGAAACCAAACCACTCTTTTTATCGAGGACCTTCACCATGTCACGTATCAATCCTATCGCTACCGAGTCGGCCGCCGGAACGGCTCGCGAACTGCTTGGCGGCGTTCAGAAAAAACTTGGAATGACGCCCAACATGATGGCGACGATGGCGCATTCGGCCGCCGTGCTCGACGCCTACTTGAAATTTAGCGGTGCACTGGGGGCGGGTGTACTGCCAGCGGAGACTCGCGAGCAGATCGCACTGACCGTCGGGGAAGCCAACGGCTGTCGCTACTGTTTGAGTGCCCATTCGGCGATCGGCAAGATGGTGGGGCTGACCCAGGATCAGATTCTCGATGCGCGTTGCGCCAAAGCTTCCGATGCCAAGACCGCCGCCATCTTGAAGCTCGCTTCACTACTTGTCGAAAAGCGTGGCTTGGTTTCGGACGATGACATTGCCGCGGCTCGCGATGCGGGCGTCAACGATGCGGAGATTGCCGAAGTAGTTGCCAACACATCGCTGAATCTGTTCACCAATTACTTCAATCACGTCGCGGACCCGGAGATCGATTTTCCGCTTGCTGGAACGCTTCCATCGTCGTCGTCATCCGAAGCCTGCGGTTGTCACGACGATTCCTGCAGCGCCGCATAACCGCGTCATCATTGAATTGACCACGTCAGCCAAACGCGACTCGGGCAACGGTCTGTTGCCCGGGTCGCATTCTTTTTTTCGCTTTCGTTTCTACTTTGCTGCAATCCAACGGAGGACCAAACCATGCCAAAACCGACTGATATCCGACCCCCATTTACACGCGAAGCCGCGATCCAAAAAGTTCGAGCTGCCGAAGACGCTTGGAACTCTCGCGATGCTGTCAAGGTATCCCAGGCCTACTCGCTCGATAGCCAGTGGCGAAATCGTGATACGTTCGTAACCGGTCGTGAACAGATCGTTACTTTCCTTACTGGTAAATGGGAGCGGGAACTTGATTATCGGCTGGTCAAACAGCTTTGGTCATTCGGCGACAACCGCATCGCCGTTCGCTTCCAATACGAGTACCGAGATGCCGATGGCCATTGGTTTCGCGCTTACGGCAACGAAAACTGGGAATTCGATGAGGATGGATTGATGCGACGTCGCGAAGCGAGCATCAATGATGTGGCAATCGATGCATCGGATCGAAAGTTCGACTGGCCGGCGGGGCCTCGGCCTGACAATGTTCCTGGGCTAGGCGAAACGGTGTTATAGACCGTTCGCGGTATGACGCCCCTTCGATTGAGTCACTCAGATTCCGAGATCGTCGAACGCTTGTTGAAGCTGCTTACGTTTTGCCGAGCTTGTAGCATCGTCGTCGGCGGCCACATAAGGATATTGTTCTCGTTCGTCTTCGCTCATGTGGTACAGTCGGCCATCGTTGTAGAGTTTCCAGTCTTGGGTGCGGACCCATTTTAATCCCGAGCTTTCGCCGTCTGGTTCGACGCCCCCGGCTTTTGGCAATACCGCTTCTTCGCAATAAGCAAATTGCCGCGGCGAAGCACCACGGCCGCGAAGCCGATCTGCGAAGCTGACACCATCGAATGCGACGTCGGCGGGCAGTGGAGCTTGCGCCAGATCCAAAAAGGTGGGCAAGATGTCACTGAAATCGACTAGATCATTCACGACTTGACCAGGCCGAATCGTTCCTGGCCAGTTAGCGATCATCGGTACGTTGGTACCAGCGTTGTTGAGCTGTTTTTTTCCGCCGGGGATATCCAGGCCGTTACAACGAGAAACGACAGGAGTCCGTATCAGTTCCTCGCCTTCGGCCCGAATGATAATTTCGGGAGGCGTCCCGTTGTCGGCCAGAAACAGGATCAGGGTTTGCTCACGCAATTGCAACGCGTTCAAAGCGGCCACCAAGCGTCCCACCGCTCGATCGAGTTCCGTGACCATCTCGGGATAGCTGCCGTAGCGATCAAACGGTCCATGGGGGACGGGAGGGCTTAGATCGTCGGTGACTTCGTGCGCCAATGCCATTGAATAGTATGCAAAGAAAGGGCGGTCACAATTGGTCTTGATAAATTCGATCAGCCCATGTTGATAAAGATCGGGGCCGTAATGCCCCAGCGTGTCATCGCGTACTTGGCCATTTCGGTAAATCATGGGCTCGTAGTAACGCGGGCCTTCGTGCCAACCGAAGAGGTCCCAGTAATCAAATCCCATTCGTTGCGGATGCAGCGGATCGTCGCCGAGCAAAGCGAGTTGCCACTTGCCCGCAATGCCTGTGGTGTAGCCTGCGCGTTGCAAGCACCGTGAAAATGTCTTCGCTTCGGCAGCCTGCGGATAGTCACCCCAGGTGACTTGGCCGTGACGAAACGGATATTGGCCTGACATCAACGTCAATCGCGAGGGATGACAAACCGGCATGCTGTAGGCATGGTTGAACTTCATGCCGGTCCGCGACAATTCATTCAAATGCGGTGTCGAGTACGATTGGCCGCCGTAGCATTCCAGTACCTCCTGACCCACGTCATCTGCAAATAAAAACAAAATGTTCGGTGGACGGTCCTGAGCGTCCGCGCCGTCGCCAAGACACAGTAGGACGAGCGACCAACACGTTACAAAAGTCCCGCGAGCAAGGGCGAATCCACATTTTAGAATGGGGGGCGTTAGAAAATGATGCATGGACGATGTCTCTGGGGCGGTGGGAAGCGGTAGAGAAAAGGCTCTATCATACAACGCCGCGGCTCGGCATAGGTTCGGCTAGGTAGGCAGAAATGTTGGGGTGAATTCGGTGCCAATTGCCGACTTCGCTGTCACCGACTTCACTTCGAATTGAAAGAGCGGCGGAGTGGCATCGAAGAAAACGTTGGTTACTGGTTTGGCAGGAAAATGAAGAGGGCAGGAAGATGGGATACCGTAGGATGGCACTGCTCCCTGACATATTTTTGTCCTCCAT
>NZ_ANOG01001033.1 GCF_000346295.1 Rhodopirellula maiorica SM1
GAAGGGATTGGCAAAGGAATTGCGCTCGAAGTCGCCAAGTGCGGAGCAAAAGTCGCTGTGATTGCCAGAGACGAGGATGAATTGCGAGCCGTGGTCGATTCAATCAAATCGGTCGGTGGAACAGCAATGTGGGCAACAGCCGATGTGACCGATTCATCAGAAATGAAATTGGCTTTCGAAAAGATCGTGGACCACTTTGGAAGACTTGACGGTTTGGTTGCCAATGCAGGCACCAATGGAAAATGGGCGCCGATTGATGAGTTAACACCGGAGGAGTGGCGAAGTACCATTGATGTCAACCTGAACGGGACCTATCTCGCGATTCACCATTGTGTTCCCCACCTGCGACGGCAAGGCAGCGGCAGCATCGTGATCATGTCATCGATCAATGGCACCCGGACGTTCAGCAACGAAGGGGCATCGGCGTATGCGGCCAGCAAGGCGGGGCAATTTGCTCTCGCCAAAATGCTGGCGTTGGAATTGGCGCCGGCGAAAATTCGAGTCAACGTGATCTGTCCCGGCGCGATCGAATCGGAGATCCATGATAAAACGAAACATCAGAACTTGGAGAAAATCGAAACTCCGGTTGAGTTTCCCAAGGGCAATATTCCGCTGACGGGCGGCGAGTTCGGCACGCCCACCCAGGTCGCCTACCTTGCTGCGTTCCTACTGAGCAATCTCTCCGATCATATTACTGGCACGCCTGTATGGATTGACGGAGGACAATCGTTGATCGTTTAAGCAGAGAAGCAGACATAAATTCATTTCCACTGCAAAACGCAGCGTCTCGAATTGATTTTCCCGTCCGTCGAAGACATGCTAGCGAAAATCGACGCGATGTCGCCTGTGGAAACGAAACAATTGTCGGATGTATGTTTGGCGAGTGTTCATCTCGCCACGTCGCCTGATCCCTCGGGGCATGGATTCACGCTCAAACGGCGTGACGACGATACGGTCATCGGCGAGTGTGGCTGTGGAGGACCGCCAGGTTCTGACGGAATCATTGAGATCGCGTACCATGTGTTTTCGGATTAAGCTGGTTTGCTCATCCACAGAACCCCCGGTCCACTCGGACAGGCTCGCATCGAGGAGTGCGTTCATGCAGCATTACGACTTCATTGACGATGACGGCCAATCGTCATTGAGACTGCTGCATCGCAATCCATCCGATCGACTGCAACCGCTAATTGGACTGCGTGTTCATGTCCGTTGCTCTGACTGCGTTGCCGGCCTGGATG
>NZ_ANOG01001034.1 GCF_000346295.1 Rhodopirellula maiorica SM1
AGGGGACTCATGTGCTGCGACCCGGTGAACATCCAAAATTTGCCGGAATTCGCGGCGGGAAACCGACTGACCGAATCAATTTTCTGTCGTTGATGCTGGCACTGTTTTGTGGAACCGCATCGTTGCCGCACATTTTGATTCGCTACTACACGGTTAAAGACGGCGCGGCGGCTCGCAAGAGTACGATTGTGGGAATTACCAGTATTGGCTTCTTCTACGTGTTGACGCTGTACCTCGGACTCGGGGCGATGACCAGCAATGCGTTGGATTTGACCGACACCAACATGGCCGCACCGCTGTTGGCTCGCAGCATGAGCCAGTGGTTGTTCGCAATCATCTCGGCGATCGCGTTTACCACGGTACTAGGAACTGTCAGCGGTTTGATTTTGGCCAGCAGTGGTGCGGTGGCTCACGATTTGATCGGGGGCGTAATGGGAATTGAGTTGACCGGGAACGCCCAGGTGCGAGTGGCGAAGTTGGCTGCCGTGGTGGTCGGAGCGATTGCGATTCTGCTAGGGATTGCATTCAAAGAGATGAATGTCAGCTATTTGGTCGGGTGGGCGTTCAGTGTGGCGGCAAGTGCGAATTTGCCAGCGCTGGTGATGTTGTTGTTTTGGAAGCGGACGACCAAGGAAGGCGTGATTTCCAGCGTGATTGTCGGTATGGTCAGCTCGTTGGGCTGGATCCTGTTGTCGGCGGACACGTACGAGAAAGTGTACGGTTGGCCGGGTGCGGATGCGATCGCGCCGTTCACTCAGCCGGGAATTGTCACGATTCCGTTGGCGTTCCTGACCTTGATCGTCGTATCGTTGATGACCAAGCGAGCCGAATCTGAGACATCGGTCGCCTAAGCCCGCCCTCGTCCGTAGCGAAACTCGCCAAGATTTCGGCGTCACTGTTTTTGTTTTTCACGTACTCGAAACTACGACAAGATGAAACGACGATTTACTGCGTACCGCTGTTTGATTCTGGTTGCTTTGTCTTTGATCGTCAGTAGCGGGATCGCTGCGGACCATGTTGCTTATCGCGGTAATTTCCAAAATGCTCGGATCAAGTTCGAGCAAGCGAAAACTGGAAACGTGGCGTTCATCGGCGGTTCGATCACTGAGATGAACGGATACCGTCCGATGGTTTGTGAGATTTTGGAGCGGCGTTTTCCGGAGACAAAATTTAACTTCATTAACGCTGGGATCTCATCGACCTGTTCCAACACCGGAGCATTTCGATTGCAGTCGGATGTGCTGGACCGCGGCGACATCGATTTGTTGTTCGTCGAGTTCGCGGTCAACGATGATCAGGATGCACATCACTCCAGAGCCGCTTGTATTCGTGGGATGGAAGGATTGGTGCGTCATGCCCGGATCGCTAATCCGAACATCGATTTGGTGATAACTTTTTTTGTCAACGAATCAATGCTGGCGAATTTGCAAAAGGGCGAAACGCCGCTGACGATTGCGTCGCATACCGCCGTTGCTGAACATTACAACGTGTCAACGATCGGGTTGGCGAGCGAAGTGGCCGATCGCATCACCGCCGGTACACTGACGTGGAAGCAATATGGCGGAGTGCATCCCGCACCGGCGGGCAATGCGATCGCCGCGTCGATGATCGACGCATTGATGAGCAAGGCATGGGACACACCGCTCAGCAGCGACGTAGCGTTGCAGTCGCACCCGCTGCCAGCATCGCCGTTGGATCCGGCCAGCTACTGGCGAGGAAGGTTCGTTGATCCTGCCACCGCCGAAATTCAAAACGGATGGACACTTGCGGTTCCTGATTGGTCGTTGCTGCCCGGCAGTACTCGCGAGCGTTTCCGCGAGATCCCGATGTTATGCGGTGAGCATGCGGGCGACACCGTGTCGTTGTCGTTCGTCGGCACGGCAATCGGCGCCTACGTGGTCGCTGGACCGGACGCTGGTATGATCAAAGCCAGTTTGGATGGTGGTCCTTTTCAGGTTGTCGACCTGTATCATCATCACAGCAAAGGACTGCACTATCCCCGGACCGTCATGTTCGCCACTGATTTGAAAGCGGGTGAGCACACCGTCGAGCTAAAGATCGCAGCGGAAACACGCAGCAAAGGCAACGCAGCTCGAATCATACAGTTTGTTGCAAACTGAGGCGACGATGTTCGCATCGGAGTCGTCCTATCCGTAGTGGAAGTTGTCAAGACTTGCAGTTGTGTTTGCTCGGTCGCCCTCACCCGGACGAGGACTGTGGGGCCCGTCCGATCTCTCCCTAAGCTGCGTTCGGGAGAGGTGGCTTGTGGTTTGCAACAAATCGCTGCGTCTAGGATAGAACTAGTGCCGGCATCGGCATCACGCATCCCTCCGCCAAACGACACGGAATCGGATCAAGACTTTCGTGAGATCGCCCCACTCGAAAGAGGCCGGATTTTGATTTAGTCGTTCAACAGTCAACCGAAGGCGTACTCGCATCCGTTATGCGTACGCCTATCGGCTAACGGTTAAACGAGGCATTCTAGAGTCACGCCAAAACAACAAGCCGCCCACGACCTCCGCGACGCAAAAAAAACACATCGCCGCGAACCCTCGCTGCACCCGATTCGTAACAACAGCATTACAAATTCCTGTCATTTTCGGCTGCTGGATGATTTCCGCGGACACCGGTTTCCACCCCATTTTGATTATTTCGGGGGGAACTCGGAGGGAATCGTTCGGAAATTACTTCGGCCCTTATCTCCATTCCAATCACCGCCCACGCCTCCCTATGAACCGCACACGAGGAAACACGATCGATTGACCTGGGCACTGGAACGCTGCGAAGTCATTCCCGAACAATTCTTTTCATTATTGCGGGAGATTTATCATGACTCGCGGTTCGCAGATTCACTCGTTTGGACGTTTTTTGTATACGCAAAATCCGTTCTATCTGATTAGTTGTTTTCTGATTCTGTACGGTTTGCAAACCGCAACCGTGTCTGCCGGCGACCTGATCAGCCGGTCGCTTTCACTCAGCGGTGGCATTGCCGCCTATACTCTTTTGATGGCGGTTACCTGCGTTGCCGTCATTCGAATTTGCCAAGTCTGGCAGGACGCTCGCTCGATTTTTCTTGTCGTCATCATCAGCCTCGTCGCTCTGTCGACCTCCTTGGACGAATTAGCGATCACGCAGTGGAATTCTGCCACGCAGATTCTCTGTGTCGGTTTTCTGTTCGCCGTCTTGATCAGCGAATCGGTGATTCGGGCGACCCGGATTCGGTTTCCCTTCGCTTACCGCGGTTCTTACTACAGCCTGCTGCTGATCTTCTTTGCCTCCCCGATCGTGTTGGGCTACGCTGTCGTCCATCGCCACGACGAACTGGCGAATTGGGGAGCCCCGTTGTACTCGGTCCTGATCGCGGCCGGAATGCTGCTGCTGGCACCGGCGATGCGTAAGGGCCGCCGGCGTGTCCGTCACAACGGGACGCCATGGCATTGGCCGTATTATCCGCTCAGTGCGTTTGTGATCCTGGTGGTGCTCGCCGCGATCCGCACGCACGCGATCTGGATGTCGTTTGGGTTTCGCGGATCTTCCGTGCGGTTTGAGCCGTTTTTGCTGCTGCCGATTGCCTTTGCGATCCTGGTGTTGTTGGCCGAGATCGATGCAAAGCGGGTGCTTCCTCGGTTTGCCTGGGGCACCATGGCGGCGGCACCGCTGATGCTGTTTTGTGGCCTATCGCACCATGGCAAGACCTACCTGCCGATTCAATCCGATTTGCAGTTCGTGTTCGGCTCGGCCAGCACGGTGACACTGTTGGCATTGGTTCTGTTCTATCTGTACCTAGCGGTTCGGCGAGTTACGTATGTGGAGTACGGATTGATCGGCTCGATCGTCACCATGGGCGTGTTCGCTGAACTGCCCCAAACCGTCTACGCCGCCGGAGTCCAAAATTGGATGATCGTTGCGTTAGGAGCGATCATTTGCAGTGCGGTATGCCTACGCGTTTGGCGAAGTGACGTCGGATGGTTCGCCGTGGTTGTTCTCAGCACGCTTACGATCGTGATGGCGGGCAACGCTTACGACCACACACTTGCGGGATTGATCCTCGCCGCTGTCGTTGCGGTCATGTCGATGATGTTGATCGGTGCTGTATTTGAAAGCGAGTTTGCGATGCTACTACGACATCTGGCGGCAGGCATCATCGTGATCATGGTCGGCAGCATGGTCGCGTGGTATCTAAGCGGAAGAGCGGACCGACGCGTTTTGCTCGGCCTAATCACGCTGTCAATCGTTGCCGTGATTTATCTACAAATCGTGCGACGAATCGGCTGGCTTTACATCGCCGCCGCACCGGCGTTCGGTTTATGCTTGCTGTTGGCCTGGGACGGACACCAAGCGGGGATTTTTCGAAAAAGCAATGTGCCGCTGCAATCCGGCCTGACCTGTTTCGCAATCGGGCTAGCGATCACCACCATGAAAACCGGAGTGCACCGAAAACTGCTTCGATCGACAATCCAGGCGAACGCATTGCCGCGTTACAAACCCGGTTTGTGACATCACGGCACTTCGCGACCTGCCACCTGTCTTAAACGAAGTTCAGGGAGAGGTCGAGTAGCCCCAAGCGATTGCTCGGGTGAGTTCTTTGAGTTTGTTTTGATTGAATTTCAGATTATCAAATTACAATTTTGCTTGACCCAAGAATCCAGGCCCCTCATACTCAGCAAACGCCAACCGGCGATAACACTCCCTCGCACCGGCGATAACATTCCACGTGTCACCGAGGGAACCGAAGGTCCAACCGGCGATAACAACCCTCAAGGTCCGCTTATCGCCACCCCAACCGGCGATAATTACCTCGTTCTGGCATTGACGAAATCGTACTCGTACTCAGGCGCCAGCCGGTACTCGTACTCCTACTCGAATCGGGGCACCAATGACCGAACCCATCGTCGACCACGATCGACTTGACGTTTACCGGATATCCATCAAATACGTCGCATCATCGTTTGCCATCGCAAAGGATCTTGGCGGTTGCCATCGTCATGCTCGCGACCAATGCAATCAACGATGAACGCCATCGCCAACTGAAGCAAATGCTGCATCGGATCGTATCGATGTTGACGCGTTTGTTTGCGAGTTTGGACGTTGTGGCAGAGCCTGCCGCCGATTATGATGCTAGCGTCGAGTACGAGTACCGCGAAGCTGAGTACGAGTACGATGAAGGCAAAATACCAGAACCAGGCCGTGCACCTGAGGACGGCTTGCGCGGTTTCACAAATGGAAAATCAATCGTCCGTCCCAGGTGACGACTACCGTTCGGCGATTTAACATTCATGAAACGCACGACAAACATATTCGCGCTGACAATGATCTTCATGGTGACTTGTGCGTCGTGCACGCAAAAATCCGTCGAGCACCTTTTGCCACCGCCGCCTTCTGCTGATGAGGCGTATCCCCAGCCAACCAAACTGGCTGAACGCACGGACGTTCCACTCTCTCAACTGCTTGCCCAATACGAACAGGTTTTACTTCGAGTTTGTCCAGATGCGCATGCGGCACTTCAGGAAGGACTTTCTCAGCAGCAACTAGAGGCACTTGAGCGTGAATACGACATCACTCTCACAGACGAACTGAGAACGCTATACTCCTGGCGGAACGGATCCGCTCCATCACCGGGCATAGATGCATTTCCCTACATGCGATTTGTCCCACTGAAAGAAGCCCTGGACGCCCGCAATTATCTTCGGAATCCCGACGAATCAAAATCGTCCGAGGTACGCGAGCTTCAGGACGCTTGGCTCGGGTTCAGGTACTCCTGGGTGGGCGTACTCGAGAATGGTGCTGGTGATGGCTATTTCTACGATCCCAATCGACGCCACGACGAATCATGTTTTTTCTATACGGTTCACGACGATATTGGCTACATGTTCTACCCATCCGTTGGCAATTACTTCGAGGAACTTCTCGAGCTTGACCGTCGAAACGAACTGTCCGGGGACGACACTGGCGTAAAACAAGATTCCAAATGGACGTACAGCGAGGAGAAGGAGTTTCTCAATCGATTCGGTCAGTGGGTCGAATGAGCAAGACGCAGACCCATGGGTATCGGGATAGGGGGCCGGATTGCTCCGGCGCCCCTCCCACATCACCTAGCATGCGGGTCCGCACAATAACGATTCAAAGGGGGGCGATTCGCCACGAGGATGCAAGCGGTTGCGGGCGTTCTTCTAGACTTGGGTAAGCCCTCACTCTTTAGGTACTCGTTCGATAACGCACGCTGGACTCCCGACGTCTTGGAAAGACGCCATGGGCCTTTGCCGCTAAACGCGAACGGCCGAGCTTCCCGGTTCGACAAGCCCAATGACATCAGGTTGCGAAGACGTGTTTTCGACTTCTTCCACTGCTTCCAGTAACATGCCCGAACCCGTCGCCGAAGCCACTTGTCGAGCGTACTGAAAGTTGTCTCGACTTGGTCCAACTGGAAATACCCAAGCCAACCAATCGCATAAGGA
>NZ_ANOG01001035.1 GCF_000346295.1 Rhodopirellula maiorica SM1
GTGATGCGTGGCTCGGGTGGATCAACGCGGGTGAAATCTTAATCGATTCGTTCCCGGTTCGCGCCGAACGAATTGTGCGTGAGGGAGACCATTTCACGCACATCATGAGCGACGTGGTGGAACCTGACGTCAACGCGGCGATCACGATCCTGCACGAGGATGATTCGATCATTGCTGTCGACAAACCGGCACCACTGCCGATCACCCCAGCGGTCGATTTCATCGCAATACGTTGTCTTGGATGCTCGAGCGATATTACGATGGCGAGAAACTTCGCGTCGCACATCGACTCGACGCCAACACGACCGGCGTTGCGGTGCTGTGCCGCACCGCTGCGGCAGCCGGCTTTGTGCAGCCGCAATTTGAACGACGCGAAGTCAAGAAGCTGTACCTTGCTCGCGTATCTGGAACGATCCCTTGGGACGAACATCGCTGCGATCTGTCGATCGCCCATGCCTCGGACGTCATGAAGCGACGATTGTCGGTAGGCGCTCGTGTGACTTGCCAAAGCGGGCAAGAAGCTCGAACCGATTTCAAAGTGATCCAGCGATTGCCCGACAATACGACGCTGGTGCAAGCGATTCCGCTGACCGGACGCACGAACCAAATCCGTGTCCACTGCTGGTCGCTCGGTTTTCCCATTGTGGGTGACTTGCTGTATTTGCAGGACCGGCAAATCGGCGAACAACAAACCCATACGATGACCGATCCACCGATGTGTCTACATGCTCACCGATTAACGTTCTGCCATCCGGATTGCAAGACACCGGCAACCTACCAAAGCCCGCCACCGAAGTGGTGGGTCGACAATTCGGAAGAGTAGCGAAGCTTGCGGACTAAACGTCACCTTGGGTCCATGTGCCGTTGATGTTGCGCCACGTCTCGGCGGTGGGCGACGCATCCTGCAGCAATGCGGGCAATCGTGACTCTCGCACGTTGTCATACGAAGTCAATTTGCCAAACCGAACCAGCGACGCAGGCACGCCGACGGCGGTGAATCCAGGATGCCCCGTCGCTGGATACGGCCCACCGTGATTCATTGCCGGGCTGACCGCCACGCCGGTTGGCATTTTGTCGTTCAGCACTCGCCCCACCTTTGGAATCAACTCGAACGCGATCTTTTCGTAGACAGCCTCGTCGCTTTCATCAGCAGCCGAATAGACCCCGCCGGTCAAATTTCCTTCGAGTTGCGAGATCACCTCTGTCAACTCATCCAAATCGCTCGCCACCACCATCAGCGATGCGTTACCGAACGCTTCAGTCTGAAAACCTTCGGGATTGCCCAAAAATGTCTTGCCGTCAACACGCAGCAGCGTGTTGGCGTAGGCACAACGCCGCGACTCAGGCTCTCCGCCGCCGGTCAACAACTCGGCGCCGAAATCACAAAGCGTCTTGACGCTTCCCGACAAACCTTTCGAGACAGCAGGCGACAGCAACGTGCCTGATGCGGTGGATTCAAAACGCGTCTTTACGGCCGCAACGAACTTTTCCGAGGACTCATCGGCGATCAACAACACCATTCCGGGATTGGTACAGAATTGTCCAGCGCCCATCAAAACGCTGGTCACGAAATCATTGGTGATTTCTTCACCTCGCTGCTGAAGCGCAGCGGGAGTCATGACGACGGGATTGACGCTCGACAGTTCCAAATAGATCGGCTTGCCTGCGGCGTCGGCAGCGGCTTTCAACTTCAGCCCCGCCGATCGGCTGCCGGTGTACCCGGTCGCGCCGACACGTGGATCGGAAACCAAACGCTCGCCATCGGCATGGCTGGTCCGATAGATCAATTGGACGGTGGACGCCGGCAATCCGGTTTGCTCGATCGATTGCAGCGCCAGATCGGCGAACAACCGAGTCGTTTCCGGGTGCGAACTGTTGGCTTTGCCAATCACAGGGTTGCCTGCCGCAATCGCGGCGGCGAAATCGCCGCCGGAGACACTGCCAAAGGCGAATGGAAAGTTATTCGGCCCAAACACCACAATCGGCCCGAGGGCTTCGTAGCACGAGCGGATTCCTGACTTGGTATCGATCGTTGCCATTGCCCAATTGCCACTGCGGCACGCTGCGGCGGCCGCACGCAATTGATTGCTGGTCCGCGGCAGTTCAACATCAGCCAAACGTGGACTGCGAGCGAGCCCTGTTTCGGCAAACGCAGCATCGACCAACGCGTCTTTTGCCGCGTCGATCTTGTCCGCATAGACTTCCAAAAATTCCGCAATTTTCGCCTTGGGAAGCTGTCGTAATTCGCGAGCCGCATCGACAGCTGCATCCAACGCAGCATCGCAGTCCGACCAATCGCTGACCGGGAACTCAGCGTCTAAAGTCTCATTCTTGTTGGGATCGGTTGCTTGAAACGTCTTGCTAAAGTCGGCATCACGCCAGCCACCTTTGATCAGAACTTGACGTG
>NZ_ANOG01001036.1 GCF_000346295.1 Rhodopirellula maiorica SM1
GAGCAGACTAGCAGTGTGTGACGACAAACGTAATAGAGTGGGCATCGTCAATTTTAGGTGATCGCGAAGGATGGGGGGCGGGCAGCATAAAAGCGTGTGGCAGACTCCTATTGTAGTGAGAACTTCGCTCGATGGGGAACGACGGTGGACTGCACGGGAAATTGGTCGGAGCGGCCACATTCAAAAAAAGGCGGCGGCGATACGATGAGCATGCATTGCGTGGCGGCGGCGTGAAAGGCAAATTTGTCTGGGCACGCAAGTTCCGGCTCGGCAATCCGCAATACCGTCGATTGGGGATGTCCCAATGACCAACTGAATCAAGCAGCCAGCGAATATCAATGAGCGATTGGGATCCATCGAGTTGGAGAGCGAAGACGGCGCTGCAGCAGCCGATTTATGCGGATTCTGATTCGTTGCAGGGCGTGTTGCAGCAGCTCGGCGATCGACCGCCATTGGTTACCCGTTGGGAGATCGATCGGCTGAAGACGCAGCTTGCTCTCGCGGCCAACGGAGACGCTTTTCTGCTGCAAGGAGGCGATTGCAGCGAAAGCTTTGCGGCGTGCCGCGCCGATCCGATCGAAAAGAAGCTCAAAGTGCTGCTGCAGATGAGTTTGGTGTTGGTGTACGGACTCAAAAAGCCGATCATCCGCGTCGGCCGGATCGCGGGCCAATATGCCAAGCCACGCTCGAGCGACACCGAAACTCGCGATGGCGTGACATTGCCGTCGTATCGAGGCGACTGTGTCAATCGAAGTCCGTTTACCCCCGAAGATCGGCTGACGCGGCCGCAAAACCTGCTTGCCGCTTATGAGCATTCAGCGCAAACGTTGAACTATCTGCGCGCCCTGACGGAGGGTGGGTTTGCGGACCTGAAACATCCTGAGAATTGGGAGCTTGATTTTGTCAGCTTGTCACCCCAATCCGACGAGTATCACCAGATGGTGCGTGGTATCGGCGACTCGTTAAATTTCCTAGACGTGTTAGGCGGAGTGACGCGTGCCGAGTTATCACGAGTGGATTTCTACACGTCACACGAAGCGTTGTTGTTGGCGTACGAAGAAGCATTGACTCGGCAGCCCAGCGGCGAAGCGGAGTGGTACAACTTGGGGACTCATTTCCCTTGGATCGGAGATCGAACGCGGATGATCGACGGAGCCCACGTCGAGTACTTTCGTGGCATCAAAAATCCGATCGCCGTGAAGGTAGGCCCGAGTACGACGTCCGACGGATTGATCGAGTTGTTGGATTTGCTGAATCCGGAACGCGAGGTTGGCCGCATGACATTGATCTGTCGCTTTGGTGCCGAGCGAATTGCGGAGTCGCTGCCGCTGCTGATCGCTGCGGTGCAGCAATCGAATCATCCGGTGCTGTGGTCGGTCGATCCGATGCATGGAAATACGATGACGACGGAAAACGGCATCAAGACGCGTCACTTTGATCAGATCTTAAGCGAGGTGCGTGAATCGTTTGCCATCCATGCCCGGCATGGCACGATCGTAGGCGGCATCCATCTCGAATTAACTGGCAACAATGTCACCGAGTGTATCGGCGGCGCCGGCGGGCTGAGTTCCGGTGATCTGTCGACCGCGTATGAGAGTAACGTTGACCCGCGGCTGAACTACGAGCAAGCGATGGAGATCGCGTTCCTGATCGCCAAGCAAGCGAGAGTCGCTGGTCCAGAGCTTTAGCAGTCCAGCGTTGCCCACTTGGGCTCTCAATCATCGACTTTGGGGATGTTCAGTTTGGCTTTGTTCTTTTCGTAGAACCGCGTGATATCCATTCCGCCTCGCTGTTCTTCTTCGAACATTTTGATACGCGTTTCCAGGCGTTCGATGCGACGGGCCAATTGAGGAATGATCTCATGGTCGCGTTTGACAATCTTGTGACGCGGCACGGCGGGATAGCCTAGATGTCGCTGCATCGCGGCAAACAAGTACAGCGGTTCTTTGCGGCGGTTTCCAAAGGCGATTCGGCCTTCTTTTTCGCCAAATAGAAAGGGGCCTTTGCCTTCGAGCGATTGTCCCGCTTCGAGCAATCGATGGCGATAATCCTCGCTGGCAAAAAACAGCAGGTCCGCAAAATCAATCAGTCCCACTTGAGCCCGGGTCATCAAGATCCATTTCGACCAACTCGCGTCGTAGACCGGGTCCTGGCTAATCGCCGTTAAGCCTTTGTCGTAATTCAGTCGATTGCGACAGAGAGCTTCGAATTGAAACAGAAACAGTCCTGCCGGCGTCACGTCGGCAGCGCGATACTTGGCATCCGCCTCGAGGATATGAAGCGCGGTTTCGGTGGCAAAGCGACCGGTTTCGTGTTCGGCTTCGTCGATCAAGTAGGTTTGAAAGGCGTTGAAATAGTGGCTCATCCGCTGCATTGCCGGCGCCATAACACCCGAATGCTTTAGTTCGGTCAGCAGGTATTCGGTCGCGATGGGCAAATTGGTGGTGGCAAGCAATTCGAGACGTGCTTGCTCTAACAGCTCTTGCATCGGCATTTGTTCGCCGATGCGTTCTTTTAGCAGTTGAAAGAGGTAGCCCTGCTCGACGTATTCCGCACGATCCAGCGGCGTTGGGCGATCCAGCGGTTTCGCGCGATTGGGATCGGCCTTCGCCGTGCGTTGATTTTCGGGATCGGGCGCATTGGTCATCGTGATGTCCTACAGACGCCGTGTCATTCGCGGCGGCGTGTTTCAATCGGCGAGCCAAGCTGTTCACCGTCGATCCACCGGTGGAGGGCAACGGATAGGACGCACCGCAAGTGCGCCGCGGCTACAGCTTGCGAATGACAACGCATGCATTGTGGCCGCCGAAGCCAAAGCTGTTGCTCATCGCAACCTTGACATCGCGTTGCTTGGCTTCGTTGGGCGTGTAGTCCAAGTCGCAAGCGGGATCGGGGGTTTCCAGATTGATCGTGGGAGCAATCGTGGAAGTTTCGAGTGTTTTGCACAGGATCACTGCTTCGATACCACCGCTGGCACCTAAGGAATGTCCGAGCGAACTCTTGGTGCTGCTGATCGATGTCTTGTAGGCATGTTCGCCAAAGACCGTCTTGATCGCTTGCGTTTCCGCCTTGTCGCCAAGCGGGGTGCTGGTTCCATGAGCGTTGATGTAATCGATCTCGGTCGGTTGGATTCCTGCGTCATCGATCGCAGCTTGCATCGCGGCGGCGGCGCCCAGGCCAGCCGGGTCCGGAGCGGTAATGTGGCCTGCGTCGCTGGTGGTTCCATAGCCAATGATTTCGCCATAGATCTTTGCACCCCGAGCTTTAGCGTGCTCGAGTTCTTCGAAGATCAGCACTCCAGCGCCTTCACCGAGCACGAATCCATCGCGATTGGCGTCAAACGGTCGGCTGGCCCCGGCGGGGTTGTCATTGCGAGTCGAGAGCGCCTTCATGTTCTGGAACGCGGCCAAGCCCATCCGTGTGATCGCGGCTTCGGTACCACCGGTGATCACCAAATCGGTTTCGCCAAGCTGGATGCTTCGCATCGCTTCGCCCATCGCGTTGGTGGCACTCGCACAAGCGGTTGCCACGGCAAAGTTGGGGCCTTTCAGCCCGTGGGTGATCGAGATGTTACCGCCCGCGGCGTTCAGCATCATCTTGGGGACGGTAAAGGGGCTGACGCGGTCGGGACCCTTGGTGATCATTTTCTCGATCTGGACTTCGATTTCGCCCAATCCGCCGATGCCGGATCCGAGGATCACGCCACACATGTGTCGATCCAGCGCCTCGAAGTCGATCGACGCGTCGCTGATCGCTTGTTCGGCCGCATGAACGGCGAACTGAGTGAACCGGTCGAGTCGTTTGGCTTCGCGATGGTCCACCACGCCCGAGATATCGAAATCCGGGATGTCACCGCCGAAGTGAACTTTGTATTGGCTGGTATCGAGCGTGGTCAGGTCGTGGATACCCGATTCACCCGCAGTCAAACGTTGCCAAAATTGCGGGACGTCCACTGCGAGTGGTGAGACCACACCCAAACCAGTAATGACAACGCGACGTTCCGACCGGGCTTGCATCAAGAAGGCCTTCAATAAGTATCGAGAAGAGTAATCAGCTGAGTTTACAAAATAAATGCCGCCTTGACATGTTCTCGTGAGCCAAAAAGGGGCCACGCCAACATCTCTCGGGCGGCAAGAGCGTCAACAATCGAATTGTTGGTTAACGTTGCTGGAGCGGAATCAAGCCGTCCATCATTTACAGACAGCCTTAGGCGTCATCACCTTTGGCGTTTTCGATAAAATCAACTGCCTCGCCTACCTTTTGGATCTTTTCAGCAGCTTCGTCAGGAATACTGATGTCGAACTCTTCTTCGAGTTCCATCACGAGTTCCACGGTATCGAGTGAGTCAGCACCGAGATCGTTCACGAAGGAAGTTTCTCGAGTAATCTTGTCTTTGTCGACGCCAAGTTGTTCAGCAACGATATCGACAACGCGTTCTTCGACGCTAGCCATGGGCTATCTCCGGGGGAAATGTCAGCAAGTTTGTTAGGAGGAAACGAGGTCTGGGGAAGCTGAATAACTCGACTTCCCCAAAACCGGTCTTAACGAAGGCTCAATCATCATTGGCAACTCCGTCTTTGTTGGCCCAGCCTTCATTCAAGGGTTAGAGCCCGGCAGCGACCAGTGCTTTCGCCGAAAAGATAGGTCAAAAAGCTAAATCACGTCAATACACCGACGGGCGGTATGCGGCGGAAGTATCGTGATTTTCGCGAAGACACGCAATCTGGTGAAGGATTGCGGGCCGCTTTGCTCTTTCTTTGCCGGGCAAGCCACGGTCGGCGTTGGCGGGTTAGCCAATCATCCCGCCGTCCACGACGATGGTTTGGCCCGAGACGTATCCTGCGTCGGCGGAGGCTAGGAACAGCACCGCGGCAGCAACTTCTTCGGGTTTGCCAACACGTTTGGCAGGAATGCGTTTTTTGACTTCTTCGAGCACGACATCGCCTAGTTCGGCCGTCATCTCGCTGGCAATAAATCCAGGGGCGATCGCGTTAACCGTCACGCCGCGATTGACCAATTCTTTACTAAGCGTGCGAGTCAGGGCGATCATGCCTGCCTTGCTAGCCGAGTAGTTGGCTTGGCCGGGGTTGCCGATCAAGCCCGATATACTGGCCATGTTGATGATCCGCCCGTACTTCTTTTTCCGCATCAAACCGGCGGCGGCGCGGCAACAGACGAAGCAACTGGTCAGGTTCGTGGCGATCACGTCGTCCCATTCTTCGTCGGACATGCCCCGCATCAGTTTGTCGCGAGTGATCCCGGCGTTGTTGACCAAGATGTCGAGTCGGCCATGCTTTTTGGCGGTGTCTTCGATCGCAGAGGCTGCGGCGGCACGGTCGGTGACGTCCACCGACATCGCTTCGGCGGTCCCGCCTGCGGATTCGATTTCGCTAACAGTCGATGCCAATTTGTCGGCGTTTCGTGCCAAGCAGACCACGTGGGCTCCGTTCTGAGCCAAGGCGACTGCGACGGCCTTGCCAAGCCCTTGGGAGGCGCCGGTGACGATTGCCACTTGGCCCTTCAAGTCCACTGCGATGGATAATTGCATGGTGCGTTTGTCTTTCGAGATCAAAGGAAAATGAGCGTTGTAGCACAGGCTGCCCGTGGGATAGGCTTCCAGTTTGTCGCCGGTATTTTGTGTACAGCCTTACTTCGTGTGCCAGCTTTACTTCGAGTGCAGCCTTCGAGCCCCGTCTGAATCGCTCCGTTTCCGCTCGGCGTTCAGGCGACTGAAGCGTCAGCTGTCTTTCAAGGCCAAGGCTGCCTTTGGATTCAGCCGTCACCAAAGCCTTCGGTTGGCAATTTGCGATGGATCCGCTTTAGGGTTCCCTGCAGCACTCGGCCGGTTCCTGCTTCCAAGAATCCTTCGATGCCATCGTCCATCATCTTGCGAATCGAATCTTCCCAGAGGACGGGATTGACGACTTGGCGGCTGAGCAGATTTTTGATTTCGGCTGCGGATTGGTGCGGTGCCGCGTCGACGTTGCTGTAGACCGGAATGCGAGTGTCCTGAATTTCAATCGATTCAAGGGCTTCACCCAGTTTTGCAACCGCCGATTGCATCAGCGAGGTATGGAAGGCGCCTGCAACACTGAGCCGGACGGTCTTCATCGCGCCGGCTTCTTGTGCGGCGGGCTCCACACGATCGATTGCCGAGGAATGACCCGAGATCGCAATATTGCCGGGGCACAGCAGGTTGGCTGGCTGCAGCACTTCGTCGCCTTGGCGGCACTCGTCGCAAACCGCTTGTACCTTTTCCAGGTCCAACCCGAGAATGCTAGCCATTCCGCTTTGCACGGCGTCCGAGGCAGCTTGCATCGCTTCGCCTCGTCGCTGGACGAGCCGAACGGCATCTTTAAATTGAATTCCGCCTGCGAAGCAGACTGCGGTGTATTCACCGAGACTCAAACCGGCTGCGGCTTTGATTTTGTCAGCCAATTCGGGACGTTCGCTCAACACGACTTCGGCTGCAGCCATACCGACGACAAACAATGCCGGTTGGCAGAACTCGGTTGCGTTCAGCTTGTCCTCGGGGCCTTCTTGCGAAAGCGCGATCAGATCGTAGCCGAGTACTTCCGAAGCAGTGTCGTAGAGCGCGCGGGCGTGGGGATAGTTTTCACACAGCCAGCGTCCCATGCCGATGTTTTGAGCACCTTGGCCTGGGAATAGAATGCCCACAGAGTCAACGTCGAGCGCCACAGCAGCCCCTTCTTCAAAGATGCAGCCGCCTTGCAGTGCAAGGCAAATGCGTCAGGAAAACGAACGCGTCGAACTTATTCGTTAGGCGATTCGACGACGGTGCGGCCTTGGTAGTACCCACATTTAGGGCAGATCGTGTGCGTTGGCACTGCCGAGCTGCATTGCGGGCAATAAGCGACTTGACGCTTCTTGACGTGGTCATGTGAACGACGTTTGCCGGTACGGCTATTGGAATGTTTTCTTTTGGGGACAGCCATCGCTGGGGGTCCATAAGTGACAGGTTTTAGATGGAATCGAGCCGCGTATCGTAGGAACTTAACAGCGTGATCGTCAACGCGGCAGCGGAACTTTCTTCTAAATTTGAGTTAAATGATGCCGTTTCTTGCCAGAAACCTCGTCAAATGGAACTCACAAGGTACGATTTTTGCCCTTTTGCGGCCCGATCGCCGTTGCCAACTGCAGCTAATTATTCCGGCTTGAACGCTACCATCATCCCCAGCCCCATCCGGCTGGCGGCGATAAAGGTGAACTTAATTTTTTCCAATCCCTCGCCGACCAGCAGCGATTCGGCCTCTTTCAGCGTCTTCATTGCCCCGCCCTGCGTTTCCAATTCGAGCTTGAGGGCTTCGGTGGATTCGGTCAAATTCGGCTTCGTGGGGCCGCGGAACAGGTCAATCACGATCACACGTCCGCCTGGTCGAATCGCGGCAACCGCTCGTTTCAGCAGGATGGCTTGCTCGGCGGGTTGATGGGCGAACAAGCGTTGGGCGATCAAGGCGATATCGAAATCGTCGGTCAACGGAGGGTCTGTCGTCAGTTCCGCCGCCGCGGGGTCGGCTTGGATGCCCGTAAAACGTGGGCTCAATCCGATCGAGTCGGCCATCGTCACCGCCGCAGCGATTTGACCTGGAAAATCGACCGCGGTAATCGTTGATTTCGCGTCGCGGTGAGCCATCGCACAGCTCCAAACGGCCGATCCGCAACCGAGATCCAAAATTTTGGGGCCTTCGACTTCGCCTTCACCGCCAATGTTCAACATTTCGGCCGCTTCCATCGCAGCCGGAGTATGCGCCCATTGGGTAGCCGCGACATGGTCAAAGTAGTCCGTCGGCGACACGGCAGCTCGGTCGCCTTTGCCAACCACCCGCGCGGTAAGCTTTTGCCAGCGTCGGTCTCCAAGGTCGTTGTCGTATTGGCATAACAGCTGAGCTGCTTGCGACAACGCGTAATCCTCTTCGTATTTTTCAAAAATGCCGATCGCGGTCATCGCATCGAGCAGCAGTTGGGTTGGTTCCGGCGAGAGCGAAAGCGTGTTGCAGAGCTGCTGGGCGGTGTGCTGGCCTTTCCGCAGTTGGTCCATCAGCCCTGATTCTCGGGCCGCGCGTAGCAGATGAGAAACCGCATTGATCTGCATCAGCTCGTGATATTGATTCAGCGTTTGGTCGCGAGAAGTCATCGTTTACGTGTCACAAGGGGGGAGCGTAGAAGGGCAGCAAAACGGAGATTCTGAATCGAAACCCATTTTTTTCCAAGCCGAGGCAGGCGAAGTTTACCGCGTGTCGATAGGACAATCGTCAGCCGCGGTGCTAATGGCACCCTGTGGATGATGTTCACGTAGTGGAATTCGCCAAAATTCCTGGACTCGGCTGTTGGAGCCGCAGGAACTCTGGCGAGTCCCACTACGAAAAACGCAGGAACTCTGGCGAGTTCCACTACGTGAGTTGATGCCGATGGGTGGTTGTCCCTACTGCCCTGCCCTGCTCTGCCCTACCCTTTAACCCATTTCAGCCACTGGGTGATGTAGGCGGCGGGAGTGGCACGAAATGCGGTTTGAAACGCTTGATCGAATGGCAAGCCATCGCTGAGGTTACGCATCAAGGCGTCAAAGTTTTTGCGGCGTCCGCGATCCATCATCGACGCGGCAATCGCCATGCTGATGCGATCGGTCTGCTCGGGTTTTAATTTCTCACCAAGGAATTGTTTGGCATCTTTCATCGCCACCACCGCCGCAGAAATCTCGGCGTCTTCGCGACGTTTTGCATCGCGGTCCACCTTCGTACCTGATTTGGAATACACACTCGCTCCGACTCCTTCGGCGAACCACCGCGGAACATCCATCCCTCGCGTGGCGACGGCGAGGCTGACGAGTGGTGAAATCAAGCGGTCCGCAATCTCGTCATCTTCGTCTCGGTCGGTCGCGACCAGGGCGATGTAGGCGTTGATCCCGTCAAACTTCCAATGGGCATTCCAATCCGAGGGCACATCACGCGCTTCGATCATCTTGGCGAATTCGCTGTAATCATAACGCCGAGGCATCACAAAGAGCGTTGCTTTACCATGGAAAAATTCTTCGCCCTCCGCTGCGTCGACAATCGTTTTGGCCCATTTCAACTCTTCTTCGGCCTTGGCCGCGACCAATTCGAGAGTCGGTTTCGAGGCGGTTCCGGTCACAAAGAAGTGATCGGTCGACAGCGAGTGCATCTCGCCTCCGCTGGCGTTGACCAGTTTTAAGTCGTCTTCGGCGTCCGCTTTTCGTTTCGCACTGATCTCGCTCGCCGAGGCCTTTTTCATCCACGCCAACTTGCTCATCACCTCGAGCGGTTGGTCCTTGCTGGCCCCGTCAAGCGTGGCTCCTTCGTTGATCCAAGTTGAGATCAATTGGATTGAGTCTTCGGAAAACGCGGGACGACCCCCGGCGGGCATTCGTTCGCCGACCATACCTCGCAATTTTTTGACAAGTAAGCTGTCGGCGGCGTTGCCGGGCGAGATGATCGGGCCGCTATCGCCGCCTCGCATCATGCGTGCGAAGGTATCGAGTTGCAGCCCGCCTCGCGTTTGCATCGCGTCGATGTGGCATCCTTTGCAAGCTTCGACCAACAGCGGAGCGATATCACCGGCAAAGCTAACCGTTTCTTTGCCGGTCGCCTGTTTGATTTCAGGCATCGCGGTTTTCGTTGGTTCATCCACAGCCGCGACGCCGCTGCCCGCAGAAAGTGTGGCCGTTGGATCGGGACCATCAAACTTGGCCCCGCCATTGATCCACGTTTTCAGTGTTAACAATTCTTGAGCCGAAACGCTGCCGTTAGGCGGCATTGCCCCCGATTCAATCACTTCGACCAACACGCTGTTGGGCACATCGCCGGGGAAAACAACGACGCCGGCACGCGATCCTTTCATCAACGCTTCGTAGTTGGCCATGTTAAATCCGCCTTTGGATCCCGTAACATGGCAGCGTCCACAACGCCCTACCAAAATCGGTGCCACGTGCTGGGTAAAGCTGACACCGGCGGCAAAGTCCGATTTAGGAGGCGTGGCATTCGGAGGCTCGGACGGTGGATCCTTGATGTCAAAAATAACCATCTCGGGCTTTTCGCCGGAGGTGCCAGTCGCTGTGTCGTCGGCACTTGCGTTGTTGGCCGAAGGCAGAGTCGGGCGGCGAAACGGAGGAACCGCGACGCCTTCGAGTTCCAGCAATGCATGTGCGGTCGAAATACGCTTCATCGCCGGCTCAAACGCCTCTAGCAGCTCAGCCGAACCGACTTTCATTGCGATATCGATCTGGTCCATCGCGCGCGTGATCGCCTCGCCAGCGGCGGCGAAGTTGCGGGCTTTGTATTCGATTCCCGCGGTGCGAATCGTTTGGTTGACAGTCTCGACCGCTCGTTTTTCGCGAGCACTCAATTCCGCCGCACTCGCTAGGCCCCCCCATGCGAGAGCCTGAAGTACCAAAACAGTTAAAACCAGAAAACGCATCGGCATCGTCACAGGGCAATAGGAGGCAAGCGGAGCAACTCGGTCAGGGAATGAACGCATGAGCCCATTATAAAGTACCCGCTAAGCGGTTTCGCCCTCGAAATCCCGCTGTTGCGGTGAATTGATGCTGCTAACGTCGCAGCTAATCGGAACGACCGTTAGGGAGAAAGTGAGGAGTGAGGAGTGAGGAGTGGGAGTGGGAGTGGGAGTGGGAGTGGGAGTGGGAG
>NZ_ANOG01001037.1 GCF_000346295.1 Rhodopirellula maiorica SM1
CTCGGCTCGGTCGATCCCGATCAACCGGGCAGCGGAAACTGGGGGCTGGCGGCACTGATTACGATGATCGCGGTCACGAAGTCGACCGATGCGGGTGCCTATTTCGTGGGCCGTGCGGTCGGTCGGCACAAGTTGATCCCTCGGCTTAGCCCTGGCAAGACGTGGGAGGGAGCCGTCGGGGGAATGCTAACCAGCACGATCGTTGCATTCGCTTGTCTGCATTGGCTTTTTCCAGCAATGGCGCCAACCACAAATGCGATCACTTTGATACAGTGCATCATCGGCGCAATCGTCTTGGGCCCGGTATTGGCGATTGCGGGAATGTTGGGCGATTTAGCGGAATCACTCGTAAAACGCGATGCAGGTGTGAAAGATAGCGGATCTTGGTTGCCCGGCTTGGGGGGAGTTTGGGACGTGACTGATTCGCTGATTGCAGCGGTGATGCCAGCATTCCTATGCTTTGCTGCCGGAGTGGCAGGCCCACCTGGGTGAGGAAAACGCTTGTACACCCAGAGAATTTAAATGTGGTACAAGTACTCGCTCACGCTAGAATCGAGCGAAGGTAGGAGACTAAACCTTTCAGGCACTTGAATGACCGAAGCGACATTATCGATTGCGAATCCAGCGGAAATCCTGACGTTGTTTGGACCGCGTGACCAGCACTTGCGGAAACTGCGTCGAGCGTTTGACGTCAGCATCACGCTGCGAGACGGGCGAATCCGGATTGCCGGCGAAGAAGACAACGTCAATCGCGCGACCCGCACGCTGGAAAAAATGCGTCATATCTCTCGTAAAAAGGGAGATTTGGCGAGCGAGGACGTCGACGCGGCGGCGACCGAAGAGGGCGCTACGATCGAAGGTGCCGTACCGACCATCTCGGGCGATGACATCGATATCCAGCATGCCGGCAGGCGTGTGAAACCGCGAACACCGGGTCAAGGACGCTATGTCGAAGCAATTCGCCGCTTCGATTTGGCCTTTGCGACAGGGCCTGCGGGCTGCGGAAAGACTTATTTGGCCGTGGCGACGGCCGTCGAAGCGTTGCGGGCCGGTCAGGTACGAAAAATTGTCTTGGTCCGCCCGGCAGTCGAGGCCGGCGAAAGTTTGGGCTTCCTACCAGGGGACTTACGGGCCAAACTCAACCCCTACCTACGTCCGTTGATGGATGCTCTTGGTGAAATGATCGATTTCGATCAAGCTCGGACCTTGATGGAGCAAGACGTGATCGAAATCATTCCGCTTGCTTACATGCGTGGACGGACCCTCAATGATGCCTTTATCATATTGGACGAAGCACAGAACACGACTGTTGCTCAAATGAAGATGTTCCTGACGCGGATGGGCGAACGCAGCAAGATGGTGGTCAGTGGCGATATCTCGCAGCAAGATTTGCCACGAGGGATCACCAGCGGACTGCGGGATGCGATTCATCGTCTCAGCGACATCGAAGGAATTGGTATCGTACGACTGCGTCGAAGCGATATCGTGCGACACCGCTTGGTGCAGAAAATTGTTGAAGCCTATGACGATGATCAACATCATGAGAGCGAAAGCTTGCATGATAAATCCCATCACCCGCGTCATCCTAGCGAGGGCCCTAATAACCGCGAGTAGTTCCGATTTAGCGTGAAACCGATTCGATCGGTCCCCGCGTGATCAGACCGCCCCCGCTTCATTAGCGGAGCTCTAGGTTTATTGTGATGAGTGGCACAAGCAAACAACGGACACGCCAAGAAAGGATCGATTCGCTTGGGATTCCCAAGCCTCGGTTGATCCAGTGGTGGCAGCGTAGCGACAAGGCCGACTTTTCAATCCGCGTCGGCATGGCGATTCTTGCTGCAGTATTGATGTTGGTCCTATGCCATGCTTGGCGACCATCGTTCGCCTATCGCAAAAACGCGATCCCCGCTCGCGACATCATCACGCGGGTCACGTTCCAGGTCAAAGATGAATTAGAAACCGACGCCGTCCGTCGCCAAAAACGTCGCGAAGCTCCGGTGCTGTACCGAAATCGCACCAAACCGCTGGACCAATTACGAGCGGTGCTGAAGGACCAATTGTTCTTGGCCTTGGGCGCTCAGTCGTTTGACCAGATGAATGAAGACGAACGCAAAGCGTTCGCACAGTTCTATGAAGGAGACGAAACGGCCGAACCCGGAGACACATCGGCGGAACGTTTTGCCACTTTAAAATCCGTGTTAGCCGACGACCCCGAATTGGTCAAAGTCGATGCAGCCGTCGGCACGGCGATGGAGCCGATGTACAAACTGGGGCTGCTCAAAGCGATGCAGCATACGCCCGACCAGGGTAACCAGCGGATGATCATGGTGTACCCGGCGGGGCAACCCGATGAAGCGGTGCCGGTCGAAGTCAGCCAAGTGCGAATCGCACAGGCCAGCAGCAATCTGCAGTCGTTGTTACAAGAGTACTTTCGCCCCAGCTTCGGTAGCGAACGTGGCCAAACGGTCGCGGGAATGATCAGCGATTGGATTGTCCAGCGGTTGCCTCAATACGAGACGTTGCAATACGACGACGAATTGAGCGAACGAGCACGACTGGATGCCGCTCAGAATGTTGAACCGGTAATGACCTCGTATTACTCAGGCGATTCGAAGTTGGCCGAGGCGGGCAAACCGCTGGGGTTAAAAGAACTTGCGTTGCTGCGAGTCGAATGGCGAGAATTTGTCAGCCGTATGGGTTGGCGAGACAAGCTTGCCCGTTTCGCTGCTTTTTCCGGAATGATCGCAGCGCTGTATTTATTGTGCGGCGCCTACATCTTCTTTGTCGAAGACCGCAGGCTGCTGCAAGATCAAAAGAAATTAGCCAAGTTGTTGGCATTAATCGTGACCGCCGTCGCTCTGAGTTTTTATGCATCACGCGACGAGTGGCGAAGCGAATTGATCCCGCTCGTGCTGGCGTCGATCATTGCAGCAGTGGTCTATGGACGTGAACTCGCACTGCTATTGATGGCCGCCGCGTGCCTGAGTGTGACGTTGTTCCTCAGTGCCGAGTTATCGGAATTGGTGATGATGTTGGCGGCATGCACGAGCTGTACGCTGCTGCTGGGACGGATTCGCAGCCGCACTCACTTGTTATATGTCGGTACGATCTCGGCCGTGATCACAGCCGCGACCGTTATCGGTGTTGGCATCGTGACATCGCAAACGCTATCGGTGGTTGATGCGACCGGCGACATCATAGGCGAAGTGGAATCGCTGTATCGCGGCCCTCAGTTCGATGTGGTGTTGTGGGGACTTGGTCGCGAAGCGATGTGGGCAGGGTTTTGCATCGTGGTGTCCTCGGCTGCAATGACCGGACTTTTGCCGCTTGTCGAAAAAGCATTTCGAGTGCAAACCGACCTCAGCCTATTGGAACTTGGCGACGCCAGCCATCCGCTATTGCGTCGACTCGCTCAACGTGCACCGGGGACGTACAACCACAGCATCAATGTTGCGTCGATTGCCGAATCGGCCGCCGATGCGATTGGCGCAAACGGATTGCTGGTCCGCGTCGGCGCGTACTTTCATGACATCGGCAAGATGTTTAAACCCGAATACTTTATCGAGAACCAAAGCGCCGGCGTAAACCAGCACGATTCACTGCAACCGGCGATGAGCACCTTGGTGATCATCGCCCACGTCAAAGACGGCGCCGATTTAGCACGCAGCCATCACCTGCCCGAATCGATCATCGATTTCATTTTGCAGCACCACGGCACAACGTTGGTTGAGTACTTTTACCGCGAAGCGGCTCGTCGCAGCGAGGAAGACCCCAACGGCGAATCGGTCAGCGACAAAGATTTCCGCTATCCGGGGCCGAAACCACAGACGCTCGAAGCCGCCGTGATGATGTTGGCTGATACGGTCGAAAGCGCAAGCCGTACATTGGTCGACCCGACGCCATCGCGAATTCAAGGACTTGTCGACGCCATTGCACAAAAGAAAATGGCCGATGGCCAGTTCGATGAATGCGGGCTGACATTCCGCCAACTCGATCGCATACGCACCAGCCTTGTCAAATCTTTAACCGCCATTTATCACGCACGTGTCAAATATCCTGGACAACAATCAGCCTAACGAGAGCGGTGACCGATCGTCCCCGACACTCTCTATCGAAATCGTGACGGACGACCCGCTGCCTGAGCCCGATTGGTACGACCGCATTCGTTCCGCCGTGACCCATGCGTCCGCGTTCCGTGGTTATTCCCACGGCGAGATCGGGGTCCGCGTGACCAACGACGCCGAGATTCGCCAGATCAATGCTCGGCATCTCGACCATGACTACGAAACCGATGTCATCAGTTTCGCTTACGCCGACGAACCACCGACCCTCGAAGGCGAACTTGTCGTCAGCCTCGAGACCGCCCAACGCGTTGCCGACCGAGTCGGTTGGTCAGTGGAAAACGAATTGCTGCTGTACGTGGTCCACGGCACGCTGCACATTGCCGGAATGGATGATCTCGAAGACGATGTACGGCAAGCGATGCGCGATGCAGAATGCCAAGTAATGCAGTCGCTAGGCATCAAAGACATCGTTCACTACGGCCCCGATCGCGTGGAAGTCAATATAAAACCGGATCACTCATCGTCGGAGACGCGATCATGACCGATTCGGTAGCGTGGGGCATCCTCTCGGCTTTGGGATTCTTGTTCAGCAGCATCGGCGGTCTCGGTGGCGAATTGCTGGATCGATTCGCAGGACGTCACCTGGAAGCCTATTGCCGGTTGAACAAAAACCGAGAGCGTTTCGGCGCCGTCATCGATCATCAGGACGCTGCGATTCGCGGTAGCGAGTACTTGCGAATGATCGGAACCGTACTGTTCTTGATCTCAGGCACAACGGCCCTTTTTGTTGCCGAAGAGAATCCGATTGGCCGCGACCTACTGATTTGGTTCTTCACCGCCGCACTGTCGATCATGCTGGTTCACGCCTGGGTGCCCGCTGCGGTAACTCGCTTTGCATCGACTCAGGTGCTGTATCACACGTGGCCATTTTGGCGTTCGTTATCAATTTTGATGCATCCGCTATCGGCGCCGGGTGAATTGGTCGAGGTGATCACCCGACGGTTAGCGGGAAAGCACGAGCACGAAGACGAAGACGAAGAGCAACTCGAAGACGAAATCCGTACCATTGTCACTGCGGGCGAACGCGAAGGTTACTTTGGGCCGGGGGTTCGTGAAATGATCCACGGCGTGATGACGCTGCACGAAGATCCGGTCGGTCACATCATGACCCCGCGAAGCGATGTGGATGCGATTGAGGTTTCTTGGGAATGGGACCAAATCCTAAGGACAATCGTCGAAGCGGGCCGCACTCGATTGCCCGTCTTCAACGGCACGCTCGATAACGTAGTCGGAGTGCTGTACGTCAAAGATCTGCTGCCGTTTCTCGAAGCCCATCATCAACCTCAGGAACCGGTAAGCGAGATTATGCGCCGTCCGTGGTTCGTGCCGGTCGATCGGTCTGTCGAATTTCTGCTGCGTGAATTTCTGCACAGCCGAAGCCACATGGCGATCGTGCTGGATGAATTCCAACAAACTGCCGGCGTGGTCACGATCGAAGATGCGCTGGAAGAAATTGTTGGCGAAATTGTCGACGAATCGGACGAAGACGAAGAAATCGGATTGCAAGTCATCGACGATGACACGGTCGAAGTGGACGGCCGGCTGATGATCGATGATTTGAACGAACTGCTCGGCTGGGATTTGCCCGAGAGTGACGATTACGAAACCGTTGCCGGATTTGTCCTGTCGCATGTCGGATCGATCCCCGAAACCGGCACACGATTAACGCTGGGCGATTCCGAGATCGAAATTTTAAAGGCCAGCAATCGCAAGATTGATTCGATGCGAATCCGGCGCCAAAACGTCACCGACCAAAAAGTGGGGTAACAATCCCACTCATATTCTACGGTAAGGGCGAGCACGATGACGTTTGGCAAGCGAATATCAAGCAATCACGACTCGCATGCAATTTTCATCAACATTTTTTGTGCGTCATTACCTCGCATTGCGACGACACCGAATGTCGATAGACACCGTTCCCGTGATTGTAGTTCGCTTCTTACAGAGCTACACTATCCCGAGATCAACTACATGCAATTAGCCCTCTCTCTACGCGGAATCGCAGATGAGCACCCCTCCCAAATTGGATACTAAAGAAGCCGGAGTCGCTAAGCTGTCGATCGAAGGCAGTGAAATTGACTTCCCCATCGTCGAAGGATCCGAAGGGGAACGTGGAATTGACATCAGTCAGCTGCGAGCCAAAACCAAACTGATCACCTTGGATGACGGTTTCGTAAACACCGGCAGCACCAAAAGTGCGATCACGTTCCTTGACGGTGAAAAAGGAATTTTGCGTTATCGCGGTTATCCGATCGAAGAACTCGCCAAGCACTGTGACTTTGTCGAAACCGCGTTCTTGCTGATTTACGGCGAACTGCCTAACGCGTCGCAAGCAGAGATTTTCCGCGCCGGCATCCGCGACCACACCATGATCCACGAGGATATGCGGTCGTTCTACAACGGGTTCCCACGTGACGCACACCCGATGGCGATCCTGAGCAGTGTGGTCGGCGCGCTGGCGACGTTCTATCAAGACTCGCTCAACCCGAACGATCCCGACCAAGTCGAAATTTCGCTCTATAGACTGCTTGCCAAGCTGCCAACCATCGCGGCTTACAGCTACAAGAAGTCGATGGGTCAACCGTTCATGTATCCGAACAATGACCTAAGTTATTGCGAAAACTTTTTGCACATGATGTTTGCGACGCCGGCTCGCGACTATGTCGTCGATCCCGATTTCGTCGAAGCGTTGAACCTACTGTTCATTGTCCACGCGGACCACGAACAAAACTGCAGCACCTCGACCGTGCGTATGGTCGGCAGCAGCAACGCCAATCTTTTCGCTTCGATATCCGCCGGCATCGGGGCGCTGTGGGGACCACTGCACGGTGGAGCCAACGAAGCGTGTGTGAACATGCTCGAAACGATCGCCAAAGATGGCGGCAACGTGCAAAAGTATGTCGACATGGCCAAGGACAAAGAAAACGGTTTCCGTTTGATGGGATTTGGTCACCGCGTCTACAAGAACTTTGACCCGCGGGCGAAAATCATCCGCGCCAGCTGCGACAAATTACTTGCCAAGCTGCAATTGGATGACCCGTTGTTCGAAGTTGCCCAAAAGCTGGAAGAGGTGGCGTTGCAAGACGAATACTTCATCGAGCGAAAGCTGTATCCCAACGTCGACTTCTACTCGGGAGTGATCTACCGAGCCCTGGGGATTCCGATCCAAATGTTCACGGTATTGTTCGCCATTGGCCGATTGCCAGGTTGGATCGCTCACTGGGAAGAGATGCACAACAACCCATCGACGCGGATCAACCGACCTCGCCAAATCTACACCGGCGCCACCGAGCGTGCCTTCGTGCCGTTGGAAGAGCGATAGTCGAATCCCAGCGTAGGCCGTATCAAGTCGCCCAAAGCGACGCCGATACGGCAGACGCAAAGGTGATGGTCGAATTCATTCTCGCCGTCATGCCGGAACTACGCTATCGCTGCGTTCCGGCCTACGAAAACCGACGAGCCCAGTCGTCGGACGACATCGTCGTAGGCCGTATCAAGTCGCCCAAAGCGACGCCGATACGGCAGATGCGAAGGTGATGGTGAATTCATTCTCGCCGCCATGCCGGAACTACGCTATCGCTGCGTTCCGGCCTACGAGACGCTCAGCCAAATCGCGACGCCGAGATAAGCAACCGCGACCCAATCGCGGATCGTCCAACGGTCGCTGCGGGCGTTGAATCGCAAGTAGTCAAGCAATCGCCCCGTGGGGCACCCAAATCGGCAATAAGCCATCGGCACAAACAGCGATGCGACAACACCGACGACGAAAACCGCGATCGTGGCCCAGCCGGCGATGCGAAACACGTAGGCGTCAAACGGCTCGATGTCGACCAGACTCATTGGCAATGCAGCCATGGTGACCACCAGACACCACAACAACAGCAGCCCAGGCAGTAGCATCAAGAGTTTAGAAACCGAATGCCCCAGTTTGACTTGGTACCGGATTCGACCTTTGATCAACTGCTGAACCGCGCCGTGCGGACACAGGTGCGAGCAGTAGATATTCCGCTTGCTCAGCAGCGGACACGCAAACGCAGCGATCGCCAACATCGTCAATCCCGGTGCCATCTTTAGCGGCACTCCATGCTTGGCCCATCCTGCGATCATCGCTTGCGATACCAAATTTCCAGCAATCATTCCCAGATAAATGATCAACGTCAATTGAAACGCGATCCGAATTCGCTTACTGGCTCGCAGCGATGTCGACCCGATCACGATGGCGGCAACAATCACGATCATGGTGCCAACGTCATGCACCGTAAACTGAAATCCTGAGCGACGCTTTGGGCGAGACGCTTCTCGTTCAATTTGTGCGAGATGCTCTTTCGCAGCTTCGACCACGCCATCGGCTACCGCCATGCTTGTCATCGTTGCTCCGGACACCCCTTCGACTCGCATTTCGAAAAGATCCGCCTCGGCGATGCCTGGCAGCTTCATCTCATCAAAGGTGGATCGGAAATACGAATCCTCGCGAACGTATCCCACATATGGTTCGTTATCGTACGACTTTCCGATCGCGATCCCGATCACTTCCGCGTCTTGATCCAAACCAATCAAAACGTCAGTTGGTCCTTGGTAGCCGACGATGTTGTCGGCAGCCGGTGAACTTCGAAGCACTTGCCCAATCGGATCGCCACCGGAATCGACCGACCACAGCGTTCGATGCACCGCATCGGGCTCGATATGATCCGCATCGGGAAACAGCACTCTAACGTCGTCTAGCGAAAGCGGCTTCGGAAAACGCAGCGATCCGACGACCTCGCCGCCCAAACGGTGAATGATTGATTCCTGTATCGCCAAGCTCGTGAGTGTCGCTCCAGAGACCGCATCGACGAGGACGCCGCGACCAATTTCGTCTCGCGATTTTCCATCCAGCGACGACATGAACCGCTCGCTTTGCTGGACCTCTAACAAATGGTCTCGCGTGTCTTCGCTCGAAAGGATCGAGATCCCCACGACATGATCCTGATCATCAAATCCGATCAAGACGTTGGTGGGTCCGGAAAAGCCGATGATATGATCGCTTTCGGGAGACGTCTGAACGACGTAACCGAGCGATTGGCCGTTCGCATCGCTAACCGTCATCCGTCCATCCTCACTCGCAGCGCCGGCGAGCGATGCTGCAGCGGGGAACACGGAGGCAACCTGATCGACCGATAAATCGGCGATCGCCGTCACGCGACTCGATGACTGAGCGTATTGAAGATGAATCATAATGATGATCGAAACAAACACCGCCAAGCGTGCGAGGTGCACGACGAGGCGGCGAATTTGAAAACGATCAGCATTGACGGGTTCCAACGTCATTACTTGGCTGGAATCACACGAATCGCGTCGGCGTGAACATTGCCGCTGCCGTCGGCCGAGAGCGTCACGGCGCAATCTTCGCCACGGCGGAGATCAAACGTGC
>NZ_ANOG01001038.1 GCF_000346295.1 Rhodopirellula maiorica SM1
GAGAGTTTTCCGCCCGCCACGTAGAACTGAAAAAGCAGATGGCAGGGGGGCAGCGCCATTTTTTTCGATCTGATGAGCGTTCCAGGCCGAAACGATCAAGCGGCGGGATTGAGGGTTCTCGCGAATTTCGTTGGTGACCCAGGCAATTTGGTCGACCGTTTCCCCATTGCCGCCTTCCCACGAACGCCATTGTTGGCCGTACACCGGGCCCAAGTTGCCCTCTTCGTCAGCCCATTCGTCCCAAATGCTGACACCGTTTTCGCGAAGATAGCTGATGTTGGTATCGCCACGTAAAAACCACAGCAATTCATGCAAAATCGAATGCATATGCAGCTTTTTGGTCGTTAACAGCGGGAAACCCTCGCTCAAGTCAAATCGCATTTGGCGTCCAAACAGGCCGCGTGTTCCGACCCCGGTACGGTCGTCGCGGTCGAGGCCATGGTTCAAGACTTCGTCGAGCAATTGAAGGTAAGTTCGCATCGGATGAAGTTTGGATATGTTGGATATGAAGGTGAAAATAAAAAATGTCGCTTGGTCGCGGCGTCGGGAAACCATGCATTCATGCGATCGCTAATTCTATCGGGCAAACAACGGGTTTGCCGAGAGGCGGCATGTTTTGAATATCGACAACGGCGGAAAGCCGACTGGGACACGTCACGGTCGAGTCCAGTCGATCGTCCAGTGTCGATCGCTCGTGGCTTGGACGCACTCGCCGTCGATTCCACATTCCGCCGCGGTGTCTCGGATTTCGTCTAGCGTCAGCGCCGCATGCAGCGATTGTCGCAGCAACTGCTTGGCGACGTCGTTTTCGTCCCCGGCATAAAGTTGAACAAGCGATTCGACGGCGGATTCCGATTCGGGACGCATTAGGTCGCGGATGAACACGCGTCCCTCGGGTTTGACCAACCGCATTGCGGTTTTGATCGCCTCGTCCGCCTGTTCCAGATGATGGATCAGACTGTTGGAAACCACCGTGTCGGCAATCGCGTCCTCGTACCCCGTCATCGTTTTGGCATCGGCTTGGTGGAGCATGATTTGTTCAAGCATTCCTGCGAAATCGATTTCTTGTTTGGCAAGTCCCAGCATTTCCGTAGAAAGATCGACTGCCATGACTTCGATTGCCTGGTCGCGTGAGGCAATCTCAATTGCCAGGATCGCGGGGCCACAGCCCAGGTCGATCACTCGGGGGCCTGTCGTGCCGCCCGCAAAAAGGTCGTCAGCAAAAATACGATTGACCTCGGCGTGGTTCATCTCCAGATAGGCCACCGCCTCATCGAAAGCGTCCATCGTTTCAGGTTCAAGCGTACGAGCGAGTGTCACGTGGTGGTTCCATCAAAAAAGCGGAAAACGAGCGATGTGCTGCGCGAATACAGGTATTGCGGGATGCGTCTGCCCCATTCTATGAAAATTTCGCGTTGCCAACTTCAAAACAGGTTCGTCCAACTACTATCGGGCATAAAGCCCATGCCCCGTTAGCGATCTTGTGTTTCGCATCCGAGCCAAAACCGAAAGATCGAATATTATTTTGTCCGGTGGGGGGGCTTTCGTGGCGGCTAGATGTGGTGGCAAATTGACATCGGCAAAAGAGCGACGCGGCAGCGATGTCTTGACGAACGGCGTCGCAGGGCGAACGAGAGTCGCAGGACGAATGGGATCAGATTAGCGGAACCGATTGATGATTGACTTAGGGAAATACAACGTTCTGGGGATCAACGTCAGTGCGATTGATTACGAAGCGGCGGTAAAACGGGTGATCGACGCGGGCCAGCAACATCAACCGCTCGCGGTCACGGCGCTGGCGGTGCACGGTGTGATGACGGGGGTGGGAGACAAGGAGCACCAGTATCGATTAAACCAATTCGATTTGGTTTGTCCCGACGGCCAACCGGTCCGCTGGGCGCTCAATGGGTTGTACCAATGTGAATTGCCCGATCGCGTGTACGGTCCCACATTGACGCTGAAGATTTGTGAAGCGGCGGCCGAGGCGGGCGTGTCGATTTTCTTATTTGGTGCGACCCAAGAGATGCTGGATGGTTTCGCCAAGAACCTCTGTGCCAAATTTCCCAAGCTGCAAATCGCCGGCAAGCGAGCATCCAAGTTTCGTAGTCTATCGGTCGCCGAACGTGACGAATTGGCAGCAGAGATTCGGGACAGCGGCGCCGGGATTTGTTTTGTCGGTCTGGGGTGCCCGCGACAAGAGGTGTTCGCCTACGAGATGCGTGACCGCGTCAACATGCCCTTGATCGCCGTCGGTGCCGCGTTCGCGTTTCACGCCGGCGCACTCGCCCAGGCTCCGCCGTGGATGCAGCGCAACGGGCTGGAGTGGTTGTTTCGTTTTACTCGCGAGCCCAAACGATTATGGAAGCGTTACGCGACGACGAACCCAGCGTTTGTTTCGCTGTTAACCCTACAGAAACTTCGTCTGTACGTCCGCCGCAGCGACGCGGGAGTTGAGCCTGAAAACGAAGTGTTGTTTGGCTAGGGAAGTGTTTCAGCTCGCGGTGCGAGTCCCATGGTTTCGACTTTGGTAGCGGCACGGCGCGAGCCCAATGCCATCTACTTTCGTAGTGGGACTCGCCAGAGTTCCT
>NZ_ANOG01001039.1 GCF_000346295.1 Rhodopirellula maiorica SM1
ATGTTTGAATAGCCTCTCTTCGATCACTATTCTAAGGATCTGCGGATCCTGACCGAATTGCGATTTGCCGTTACAGCGGATATGATCGGGGGGCGTAAACCCTGTTGGTTTACGCTGCTCCGCCGCGATTGTGGGCAATCATGTGATGGTGACGCAGACGACGGCAATGTTTTTACAAGTGGTCACTCACGACTCGCCGCCCGCCCATCACTCCCGTGTCCCGATATGTACATAGGCCTAGGCGAAGCTTATCTCGAGGTGTTCTTCAATATTGCCAAGTTAGCTCTGCTGGCTGCGTTGATTGCTGTCTCACTTATTCGCGCACTCAAACGTGTGCGTCTCGGCTGGCTGCTGCTGGCGGCAATTGGGCTGTGGATGATCCTGACGTACACGGGCGTAAAACTCTTCCATCACGAGAACTTCGTAAGGCTGCATCAATCGCACAATGATTACGTACCCAAGACTGGATGCATAACCTACGAACCAAGCTTTGGTCATCTTTTTGCGTCGTTCTCGATGTCTCGGGACGAATTTGACGCGTGGGTTGCTGATTTTCCCGTTCCTATGTTTAGATACGAAGATGCACTTCAACGCTTTGATGAAGACAGGCTGGGCTTCACGGAACCGGATGCCGCCTTTGCGACGAAATCAGCATCAAATGGTGGTCAGACACGCGCATACTTTAAGGATAACGTGATGTATCTGTCGCGAAACGTGATGTGAATTTTGCATTGTGGATAACCAAGCCATTCACACGGAGCACGGCTTGCGCGTTTTCTCAAATTGATACATCGCTCCGGTCGATCCCCGACGCAATAAACTCAAACCGAACATGTGACTTGGCGCGAACCAAACTTGTTTATCCGAAAAATGCCCGGCAGCGGTGATGCGCCCTTCGCACGCTGCATCGCATTCGAAAATAGAACGCGTGATCCTCAAATGGTGTAAATTCATAACCTTTTCCGTCCGAGTTCGCTTGAAGTGAAGACACGAAGGGGAACGATCGAGTGCGCCCCGAGTGCGCGAGTCGAGCGGTCTTGAAGTTGAAAATCTCTCACGCGTACCGGGTGACGCATTTCGTTATCCCATCTCAATCTCATGAATGAGTCCGATCCGCCACGCTTAACGTTCGCGGCTAGTCGATGGCGATTTTTCACCGCTACTACGCTAAGCAGCTTGTCCATCGGGATCGCAATCTATTTTCTGACCCGATGGCTCCAAATCCCGTATGGCTGGGCGGTGTTTATTGTCGTCATTCGTGCAGCATTCTGGGCATGCGCGGTCAATATTCGAAGTTTCGACGTGAATGTTGATGGGCGGACGCTGTCTGGACCGAGTTTGATCTTCAGTCCTCAATCAGTATCCATCGATCTTGACGATGTCGATCCAGAGTTTGTTAGCGAATGGATGGGCGTATTCTCTGTACACGATTCCGCTGGCAACGAGATTATGGCTCATTATCGGTACTACATGCCAGAAGACCGCGTGATTCTACGGGGCCTTATCGAGCGTCTTCGTACGCCACGACAAACCGAATTTGTGGGATAACGATGGCATTCACACGGAGCGGGGCTTGCGGCCGATTTGAAATGAACAACTTTACTCTCCCCCCCAGTAATGCCGGCCGTTCTGCCATGGAGGGAACCGTGATTACAGCATGAGAATCCACCGCCGAGTTCATTCGCCCTTGTTGTTCGGGATTCAGGCTTTGCTGGGACTGGTAGCGGTCTCTGCCTTCATGATGTGGTGCGGTGCGTTCGCGTCGCTGATCGCCATCGCTTGCATCGCCGCTCACTACGCCCTACTGGCTGTAGCATCAATCTTTGTCGCACGTTCAGCCGACATGCCCGAATCTCCTGCCTATTGCAATTGGCAGTTCGCAACTCCTGATAATGGCAATGTGTTTCGCCTAACTGTCATCACATTTCTTGTCTTTCACTACGTCTGCAAATTCTTTTGGCTGATGATAATGCTGCCAACCGGTTTCCCGACTATCTGGCACGCAACATCGCTCGGACCGCTGACACTTGCGCAGCTCGATCACCTCTGTCTCGCTGCGTTCTCGTTGCTGCTTGTAACATCCTTCCTGTCCAGTGCGTACGCCGGCGCTCGATTCTCGCGTCGTGTTTGCTTCGAGACATCCACACTGCTAACATTTCTTCTTGCATCCCATTTTGCTATTCCACCGTAGATAACAGAAGGCAGAACCATGGAATGCACGCGAAGGACTTGGCGTTTTTTTGGGGGCAGTGGTTGCCTTTCGGCTCGTCCTCGGCGATCCCGGTCGTTACCCGAATTAGGCGAATAGAGCCCCTCTTCGCAGCTCACTCCTATGACTTCACTGTTACTTGCTGTCTCCGGACGCCTGCCCGAACCACAGTTGAAAGACGTGTCGATTCGTGCCGGATTTTCCGCCAGCCTTGCGCGTTGGGGCGACAGACATTGGACAGTTAGACCATACACACACTAACTCGCCGCCCGCACATCACTCCCGGCCCCGACGGAATCATGTTGAATCGCGTTCGCAACATCATCCATCAAGCATTCGGTAACGAAGCAGGCTATCATTGCCTTGGGCTCAGCTCCACGAGTGACGGGGAACCGACGCGTGCATCCGAGTACGCGAGTCTGGCGGTTGTGAAATTGAAAATCTCGGCTGCGTACCGGGGACGCGTGCCGTTCTTGCAGTCCGTCGTTGCGCGGTCGGGAAACTTGATGGTCGTAGGTTGTGGACGCTCGTCGTTGCGTCGGGGAATCCGAACCACGAAAGACACGAATCACACGAAAAGTACATT
>NZ_ANOG01001040.1 GCF_000346295.1 Rhodopirellula maiorica SM1
ATGGATGGTGTCATCTACAAAGGGAGTCAGTTGATTCCCAAGCAGATGTCTTCATTGATCGCTTAAAAGAGAGGACCATCCTTTCTTGTTCTTGACGAACAATAGCCAGCGAACACGCCGCGATGTGGCGATGAAGCTGAAGCGTATGGGGATTAATGTCGGCGAAGAACATATCTTCACTTGTGCAATGGCAACGGCACGGTTTCTGTCAAAACAGAAGCCGCACGGAACCGCATATGTGATTGGCGAAGGGGGCCTGTTGCAGGCTCTGCATCAAAACGGCTACTCGATTGTCGATAGCGATCCCGACTATGTCGTCGTCGGCGAAGGCCGGACGGTGACCGCTGAATCGTTGGAAGCAGCGACTCGCATGATCCTGTCGGGCGCAAAACTGGTCGCCACCAATATTGATCCAAACTGTCCTACCGCCGGCGGAACACGTCCCGGTTGTGGTGCAGTTGTTGCCTTTTTAGAAACAGCAACGGGAAAGAAAGCGGCAAGCGTTGGTAAACCGAGTCCCGTGATGATGCGTGCCGCACGCAAACAGTTGGGACTTGCAACGTCCGAGACCGTGGTGATCGGTGATACCATGGAAACGGATATTTTTGGTGGCGTGCAGATGGGATATCAAACGGTGCTGGCATTGTCTGGCGGTACCCAGTTTGATGACTTGGTCAACTATGCATTCAGCCCCGATTCGATCATTGACTCGGTCGCCGATCTGGCTTCACCCGAAGTCAATTTGCGAGAGAAGTTTGGCTTGGCCACTGCCGACGAAGCATTGCCGCCAAGTGTGAATGAATGGGAAGAGATGCGTTTAGCGACCACCTAAGCCGATGACGGCGACAGCTTGGCCCCCCTATCCTAATCTCGCCCAAGACACTCGTCCCGACAGAAATGTCCGCCAAGCGTCGTGTCCATTTTATTGGTTGATGAAAAGCCGTTGACTGAGGTGCGTCACACGAGACACACCTAGTCTGCGGCTGATCATTAATCGATCGTTCGCTGGCGGTGAATGACGTTCCCCGCGGGCATGCAACGGACCGGTCATCTCAACTGTTTACTTCGTAAATTCAAGCCAGGCTTGTTCAATCGCAGCAGTATCCGGTGCATCGTCATGCGCGATGTAGCGATAATGGCTGGCGAAAGTCTCGTTTGGCTCAAGCGTGAATTCGCCATCGACCATCGGAGCAAAACAAAAATAAGGTTTGCTGGGATGCAATCGCACCGCTTGAGGAAAGCGAAAGTTTTCGCGGTGGCTGAGCATGGCGGCGCCGCACAGTTTGTCGTCGACACGGCCAGACAAATCCACCCACTTTACATGCGATCCGTTGCCTTCGAAGCGACGCTCGCCCTTGCTTGTCAGAAATTGATGTCGGGCAACATCTAAATCGGGTGCCGTTCGCTTCTCTCCTGCCTCTGTCGCTTTGAGATAGGCATTCATCGCTTTTTCGCTTTCTGCGGTAACCCATTGATTGTTACCGCGAAATGCCATTCCACCGTAGTGGTACGGGTTGATCGTCAGCGGTGATTCGACGATGCAGGTGATCGTGGATTGGATATCAATGACAAATCCAGGGCTGGTTGTAGCATGGACCTGCACTTTCCATTGCTCTTTTAGCACCGGCGTGGGGGGATCCGCCGTCGTGAACGCTTCGTGTAACAATTCGACTGTAAACCCGCCGACGTCGTTACCGCTGTGGACCTCGATCACTTTGTGGTGTGACACGTTGCCGGTACGTTTGTGCTGGTTCCAAAAGTCAACGCGTTTGCCTTGGAAGGTTGTGTTGACGAACGCGCCGAATAACGCGTGTTGATGGGCATGATCGGGCGCAAAGTCGCCGGTCACCATGCGACCGCTGGGGGTATATAGAGGGTGGATATAGCCGCTGCGACGATAGATCGGATCCATGCCCTCGGGCGGTTCTTGGAACGCCTTGTTGTACGTCAGCACCGGTTTGCCGTGCACCGTGACGTCGATGGACTGGGGTGATTCAGTGCACTGGACAATCATGGCCGGTTCAGATTGGGCGAACACGGATGCCCGGTCCATCCCAATCGTGGTCAATAGGATCAGTGAGCCGATAACGAAACGGTGGGGAACTGGCATGCACGGCGCTCGACGTCAGGGGGGCAAAGGCAGGAAGGGAGTTGCAGACGTCGCTATTATAAAACGAATCCTCTATGGGGGTGGCCGTCGCCGGCAAGATGGCGTCAAGTCCGCGAGAAAATGACCAGGATGACGGCTACCGTTAGCAGGCTGGCGCCCAACAAGCGAGTGATCATGGTTTGACGGCCATGGTCCGCTTCGGCCCCACCCCAAATTTTCGCAGCCGCCCACGCCAGTGCGACGCCCCAGAGTCCTCGCAACGCATAGACCACATTGATTCGTGCGGCGTCGTTAAAGATCGCAATGGCAATGGTGATGCTGACCGCTTGTAGTGCCACCAACGTCGCACCGGGTAACAGATTCGCGCGGAGAGTGGCGTCTTTGAACTTGGACCACTCGACCCAAGGCGCCAGGCATAGCGAAGCGGCGCCGACGATCCAAAATACGATCGGCAGCAAACGGCCCGCTCCCCACGCAGGAGCCCAGAGTTGGACCAAGCAATCGAACGCCGCGTATGAAAACGCAGCCGAAAGCGCCAGGACAATGGTCATCACGACATCATGCGGATGGCTGCGACCAGTCCACTGGATCAAGCCAATTCCTGCGGCCGCTAGTGCCGCGGCGTACCACACCGATCGAGGCAATTGTTCGCCACCGACAAACGTCAAAAGCATCGCGACAAACACGACTTTGATTCCGAAAATGGGCGCCGCAATCGAGACGTCCCCACGACCTATCGCTAGAAAAGTGAGTGCTAATCCTTGGATGAACAACCACGCAATGACAACGGGTTGCCAGAACATGGTCCACCCCTGCGTGGTGCCGCCGAGTGCCCAAAGTGACGAAAAGGCGATCGCCGAAAACAAATTCGACAAAAAATGATTGTGAGGTTGCTAGCGCCTGCGGCACCTGATCGTTTGACAAAGATCAGGCCACAGACATACAGAATGCTGGCGAGCAGTGGGAGTAATAGGTGCATGGTGCGAACAGCCTACACGTCGCCGCCGCAGCCGAGAACCGTGCGACTTCAGGCAGCTTGTAAAAGCATCTGTTTGGCATGCACTTGGTCAATTGCAACACAAACGTCGGCGACAGTGATCGCTCGCATCGCTGAATTGTCGGCGTTTCGCCGGTGTCGCCGCGATCCTCGTTCGTACGCTTTTTGAATCGCTACTTGACCATACGGTCCTGAGTCACCCGGGCGTGTCGCACCGTAGAGACCGATCGTGGGGGTGCCGACGGCGACCGCAATATGCAGCGGGCCGGTGTCCCCGCTGATAAACAGATCGGCGTGGCTGATCAACGCTGCGAGATGATGCAGATCGGTATGAGGCGCCAATACGGCCGCACCACCGGAATTTGCCACGATCTTGTCTGCCATCGCCCGTTCGTCGCTGGTGCCCCAAACCACGGCGGATCGATAGCCATATTTTTGTTGTAAATAGCGGGCGGTTTTGGCAAAGCGGTCTGCTTCCCATAGTTTTGATTGCCAAGTCCCTCCTGGATTGATCACGGCCAATTGCGGACTGGCGATTGTCCGCCGCCATCGCGAGGCCCAGATGACCGACGCATCGGAAACCGGCAAATCCCAGCGAACCGACGGAGAGTGCAGGCCGAGTGGCGAGAGGAGTTCAAGTGATCGATCGGTCACGTGGCGAAATGCCGGCGCCACACGAACGTTGTTCAACAGCCGGCTCAATTCGCCGCCGTGTTTACCGGCAAAACCGATTCTCTGGTGGGCGCCCGAAACCCATCCCGCCAGCGCCGACTTGGTATTCCCTTGGCAGTCGATCGCAATATCAAATTGATGAGGACGCAGCAGCGACCGAGCGTTCTTGATTCCCGACGGAGAAACAAACCATTTGCGGTCAAGCTGGATCACCGTATCGAGGGCTCGATGTCCCCGCACCATCGGTGCCGCTTTTCGCTCCACCACCCAACCCAAATACGCGTCGGGGAATTCGGCTCGCAGTGCGCAGGCAACGGGAAGTGTCAAAATTGCATCACCAATCGCACTTAGACGAGAGATGAGAATTCGAGGTCCACGTCGTTTCTTGAAATTTGCATTGGACATCACAGCGATCCTTCGCTTGAAAAATGGGGCGTCCTCTTCGGGGGATTCTAAACTGCCGAACGCCGACGAGGCCAGAGCGATCAGTCAACATCCCTGTCTCAATCTGCTAGCAAATCCGCAAGCATCGTCGGCCTGCGGAATTGCCGAGTGAATATCGACATTCCGCTCGAAAAAACAACGGCAGATCGGCTCGGAAGTCGCCGATGTTTGCTTAAGGGGGCACAATCAGGCGGCGATTTACCAGGAAGGCGAATTGCAGCCGCGGCAATCAAAATACAATCAAATTGTGTAAAGTCGTGAAAACCGCATCGGATCGGCAATTCCATGCTGCTCCATTCTCGCTATCAAACGGGAATCCGATTCGCTATGGTCGATTTTGGCGATCATGTCTTCGGCGGCCAATTGATACGGGCGAAGCCGTTGTTCCTTACTCATTTCCCAGGCAATCACCAACTGCTTTCTGGCGTCGGCAAAATCGGCCGTCGACGTGGCGGTCAGGTACAGCATCAGACCTTCATAGAAATAAGCGACCGTCGTGGCGAACGCACCGTGCTCGCGGTGCAAGCGACGGATTGCCGTCTCGATAAACTTGCCCCAACCACCGTCGGGATCTTTTTTGAGTTGATGCAGCGCGGTCAGGGCAACAAACTGCTCAACCATCACACGATTGGACTGGAGCATCAATGCTGATAATTTCGTTCGTGAACTGCGTAGTTCTTGGATGCGTTGCCACGCTTGGTCGAAGTGTCCTTTGTAAAGATCCAGATGAACATGAGCCGTCCATTCGAGAAAGTTGAACAGTTGAGCTCCGTCACAAGCGGCTAGGCTTTCTGCGTTCTTTTGCCGTACCTGTTCGCTGTCGGTCACTCGATCTCGCATCAACCACGTCGAGGCACCGCAACCCGAGCTGGCGACGATCCATTGGAATTGATCATTTCGCTGCTTAAAATCGTCCAGCATTTGATCGCACGTCTTCATCATCGCAGCCCACCGGCCGACGTGCCAATGAGCCATCAAGCTGACCGAACGAAGATGGCATACCTCTAGCGTCAAAACTTCATTTGATGCACTGTAGTGGTGCACACACGCATCGAACGATGTGGACACGCTGCTCCAACGCATCGCCAACGCTTGCGAAAACGCAATTCCCGCCCACACATCACCGATTACTTTTGAATTTCCGGTGGCGAGCGCACGAGGTAGCAAGTCTTGCAGCGCCAATTCGCTGCGAATTCGTTTGGATCCATGATTGTAAGACCCAAACACGGCGGCACCGACTTCGACCAAAATTCGATCGGCTTCGCTACCATAGCGTGCGGCCAAGCTGGCTGCGGTAATGTTCAATTCTGCCGCGTGTAGGTTGTCGTACATCGATAACGGCCGCGTCACCGACAAACAGAGTTCGAGTCGTTGACGCTCTCGCACCGTGCACTCGTCCGCAGCGACGTCAGCTTGCGTGCCGGAGAAGCGGAGATTCGAATAAACGCATTTCGCTAGTAGACGCCATGTGTTGATTTTGCTTAACCAGCGAGACTTGGCAGAGGGTAGGCGAAGCAACCGAGTCAATCGTTGCAGTTGCTCACGCACCTCCTTGAAATAGCCGCAGCGAATCAACAGCGTTGTCGCTTTCAATTGATAGGTGACGCTCTCTTCGTCGTTCAATTCCGATGCAAGTAGCTGGAAGTAATGGGCGGCGTCCACCGGACGATCGGCTTCGAAAAACGTCTCTGCTGTGACCCGAATACGCTCGACCCGTTCGGGGCCACTGACATGGTCGATGACTTTGGCGTGCCAGCGCGCGGCTTCGGTTTTAGCGTGATAGCGATCCGCGTTTTCGGCGGCAAGGATGGCGTACGAGACGGCGCGATTAGGTTCATCAGCGTCAAAAAAATAGCGGGCAATACGAGCCGCTAATTTGCCACCGGAGTCAAGACGGGAAAGCAATCGAGCCCATGCGGCATAGCACTCGCGTTTCTGAGAATCGCTCAGTGTGGTTGCTAAATTCTCCGCAATGCTGTCGTGAAAAATCGAGATGCATTCGCCGCCGGTAACTTCATCGCGAACTAAACGCTGTTGGACAAGTTCCGAAAGGACCGCATCAATGGATTCGCCCAATCCGGTCAATTCACTCAGTTGTTCTGCGGACACCAAATGTCCGGCGGTGACGATGTACGACAAGGTGGTTTTAGCGTCTTCACTCAGTCGTGCCACACGCATCTGCCATAATTGGCCGGTCCGCGTGACCACTCGAGTTCCCGAATCGGTTTCCTCGCCGCTGACGGTATGATGAAGCACGCCGCCGGGACGCAGTTCTTCGATAAAGTCAATTAAACGCAGCGGATTGCCCTGGGCCGCTTGGACAAGTTCTTCGACGGCGCTGAAGTTCAAACGCGCTGACCAGCGGCGGGCTGCCCCAATGATCAATTCTTGTGACGTGGAATCCGTTAAACGATCGAGCTGTATTTTGAGATGAGCCGGCGAGGCTTGTTGGTCACCACCGGGACGCGATACCGTGATAATGCCCAGCATGCCTCCGGAGGCAGCTTGCAAGCGGTCGAGCACATTCACACTATCGCGGTCAGCCCATTGCACATCGTCAATGATCAGGATTAACGGACCGACCATCCTCAATGCTTCGCTCAGCCGGACGCCGGCTTCGATTGCATCAAGACGCTTAAAGTTTTTGCGGTCCAGATCGACCGTGGTGCTCGCTTTGACGACGTTTTGAAGCACTGGAAATGCTTCATGCAAGAAGAAGGCACTTGCGGGATCGAGCTCCATGATATCGCGATCATTTTTCATATAACGCGTTGCAATCGCGTCACAGATTTCATCAAACGCTAACATCGGAAGGTCTTCGCCGGACCGACATTTCGCTCGAAACAACTGTCCCCATCGTTTCATGTGGATGTATTGGGCGAGTTCATCGACAAAACGGCTCTTGCCAATTCCCGACGGGCCTTCGATATGGAGCCGTCCCACCCCGCCACCGAAGATCTCATCGATCCAGTCGCAGGCCTGTTCGAGTTCGACATCGCGTCCGAGGATGGGATTGTCGACCCAAAGGTAACAGGGGGATTCGCCCGAACCGAGTCGCGACAACGCGGAAGCCGTAGGACGATCGACCGGATCGCTCTGCAACATTTCGGCACAGGCTTCACGCAACACGTTGGGAACATCCGCAGACAAATCCTCGACCGCTTCGCTGATCATTTCTTCGTCATCACGTCGATTGTCTTGCGATCGATTGATTGACAAATGAACATGATCGGCCGCCCGATCCAAGATGCGAAGGGCGTCCAGCAAAACCAACCCCAAGCTAAAGATGTCACTTGCAGGCAAATAATATTGGTCCCACAGACTTTCCGGTGCAAAGAAGTGCGGTGGCCCGACGAGATAGTCGCGGTAGCCATTGGGATCGCTGTCGAAATCGATCGTTCCGACAAGCCCGTAATCGATCAGCCGACCGTGCCCCTTTTGGTCAATCATTAGATTTTGCGGCTTGACGTCCCGGTGTACCAAGCCACGTGAATGCATCAACGCCAGGGCCGAGGCGTATTGGCGTATCAGCGACAGCAGTTGTTTATAGGCTCCATCGGAATCCTGTTTGCAGAGGTCCCAAACACCCAACGAAAATGTTTTGCCTTTGACCTCTTCCATCGAAAATGCGATGTAATCGTCAACGTAATGGATGCGGTCCAGATGGATCAGCCCCGGGTGCCGCAACGGGATCATGCGACGAAAGCCAAGCTTATTGCGGACTAGGTTTTCGCATTTAGCCGGCAGCAACAGTTTCAATGCGCAAAGTCGACCCGTGCTTTCGTCGCGAGCGCGATAGACGTATCCGCTGCTTCCTTTGCCAAGCAGATTGTGCAACATGAAGTGACCGACTTGGTCACCCGGTTTCCAAGGCGGCGCGATCCGATCACTTGAGGCGTCCGGAAGATGGGTTTCGCGGTCTTCTTGCCCTCGAATCTTGGTGTCCGAGGAAGGGTCCGGTGGAAAGAATTCGTCATTGTCGCGTAGTCTAGCCATTGAATCTCTACCCCGTCGAACTCGGACATCAACTGCAATCAACTCATGCTGCAATGCATCAGAGTATAGATCATTCGCCTGAAAAGAGCAGGTCAAAAAATGCGGTCTGGCGCATGGAGTTGTAGAAAAGAAAACGACAGCAATAGAGACGTGTCCCCCCTAAGCTGCTCTGTTGATTCCCCATGTGGCATGTGCCTAAATGGCGCGCGTTCTTTAAAGCGAAGGCAGGGGCATGCAGGTTGATAGATTCATTCCGAATCCTTTGCGGGACTAACGTATTTCACAACCGTAATCGGTTGTCACTGCCGGCGAGCATCGCATCGTCGGTGTTCGGTAATCAGAATCACATGGTGAGGCAATGGCTCAGGCAGCCTTCGGCGTGGCAATGGATCGCACGATACGAATCGTGTGATCCTGTTGCAGGTTCAGCACGGTGGGCGGTGATATTCGATTGGGAGTGTCCCACATCTCAATTGTCGGACGATCGAACGTGCTGCCGCCCGAGCGAATCACCCGTCCTAGTTTATCGTTGCTGAGTTCGACAAAGCTGCCCAACGGGTACAGCGATGTCAATTCAAGCAACGCCCGCATGACGGTTGCGTCAAACTTACCTTGCTTCATTTGTTCTAACAGTTGAACCAACGCGTGATAGCCTTGGATGGCCAAGCGATGGGGCCGCGTCGACATCATGCCAATGAAAGCGTCGGCGACACAGGCAATTTTCGCGAGCGGGTGAATGGCGTCGCCAAGGCGGCCGCGAGGATAGCCGCTGCCGTCACATCGCTCGTGAATTTGGTACGCCACCATTTTGGAAGCGATGGAAACCTGTTCTCCGAAACGACCGATCACTTCGGCGCCGCGAACCGGATGGTCGGCAAGGCGTTTGAGCATTCCGGCGCTGAGCGGATGATTAGAGCTAAACATTCCGGTGCCGATTGCCTTCATGCCGATGTCATGAACCAAGCATCCCACACCAAGTTCGATCAGTAGTGCTTCGTCCAGCCCCATTTGGGATCCGATCGCCATCGACATTGTGGCCAGGTGTACACCGTGTCGTGCCGGGTACTCGGTTTCGAACGGAGAGCACGCCATGCAGACGAGCGCATCGATGTCTTCGGTCATCCGTCGCAAAATATCCTGACACGTCGCGTGCAGCGGTCCCACGCTGCCATCGTGCGTTGCCAGCGTTTCATCAAAAATTTCGTTGATCGAATCGATCGAGTCGCTGGTCTCGGATGCCCATTGGTTGGCCATGCCGGGTTCGTAAGAGCAGTTTTGAGGTTTCCGTGTGCGTTTGGCAAACGGCAACACGTCCTCAACCACAGAGTCATGCCCCGCTTTTAGTTGTTGATCCAAGATCAATGTTTGCTCGTTGATCGTGCTGGATTTTACATAGGCCGGAGGTGGAGGCACCTTCACTGCCCGGCCTTGAGGGGTGAAGGCGTTGAGAATCGCAATGTCCTTCTCACTCAACAGCAGGCTCTTGACCCCCCGCTGCTGCAGTCGTTGGATCAGGTCGGTCGTGATTTCCATGCCTTCACCGAGCAAGCGAACGCGAGCATTTTCAGGGTCGGGAATGGCGGAGGTGAGTTTGACCCCCGGTATGAGCAGGTTTGCCGAGACTTTGCGGAATTTAGACATGACAAGATTCAGACATGGCAAGTTTTGGAGATGGCAAGTTTTGGAGATGGCAAGTTTTGGAGATGACATAGCAGAATGGACTTCGTATCGACACGATCCGATCCGCAGCGATAGGGCGTCGTGTAAGCAGGTAGGTAGGAATCATTGGGTAAGATTCCGATAGCCGCTTGGGCGCTAGCCCCGGTTGAATGTCGGAACCGTGGCTAGCGGGCTGTTGATTTAGTGAGCCGCTCGCGCGTCAGCGGCCGGGTTCCACGCATTACCCGGTGCCTTACGGCCCTCGGCTCACCAAATCAACAAGCCGCTAGCGGCAAAGCGGCGAATGTATGGAACGACTTCTGCCTAGCTTGCTTAGGAGATCGCTTTCAGAATGCATGGAGTAGCATGTATCCACCTTTCAGGGCTAGTGCACGTTTGTCTCGATCAAAATAAACGACTTTTACATTCCCGTTACACAGGTTTACATGCTCTGAGACAGACAAGGCTTGTCGGTTCTGTAGAATCTCCGCACTCAGGCAACTTCGTGAGATGTCTGACTGCTTTCCCAAGGACATTCAACGACAGGATTTCATATTATGGCTTCGGTCATCCCTCCTACCAAAAAACAGACTCCTCGCCAACGTAAATCGTTGGACCGAGCTCAGCCTTCAAAAAATAAAAAATCGGATCGTGACGCGAACTCGCCTCACGTTAGCAACGACAAGATCGGCAAGTTGCCGGCAAACGCTCATCCAACCGCTGCAGAGCGACGTCGCGGCAACAATTTGAGCTATTGGGCGATCGGTTGGCTTACGATCGCACACTTGGTCGTCTTGGCAGCTCCGTTTTACTTTTCTTGGACAGGTTTGGCCGTGATGGTCGCCCTGCACTGGATGACCGGCAGCTTGGGGATTTGCCTCGGATATCACCGACTGCTGACCCACACCGGGATGAAGACTTATTCGTGGGTTCGCTACACGTTCGCCACAATTGGAACCTTGGCTGGCGAAGGCTCGGCACTGGATTGGGTGGCGGACCATCGCAAGCATCACGCTCATAGCGATCAAGAAGGCGATCCCCATTCGCCACACGAAGGTGGTTTGTGGGCTCACATCACGTGGCTTGCGTTTCACACGCACAACGGCGATCGCACCGCCTATCTGCAACGTTGGGTGCCCGATTTGTACAAGCAACGCGGAATGCGAATCTTGGACATGTTGTTTTTGCCGCTGCACATTGCCGTGGGCAGTGCGTTGTACGGGATTGGATACGCAATTGGCGGAAACGATTTCGGACTTTCGCTGCTGATTTGGGGAATGTTTGTTCGCTTGGTCGGTGTGTTGCACGCGACTTGGATGGTCAACAGTGCCTCGCACATGTGGGGCTACAAGAACTACGAAACTACCGACGACAGCCGCAACAATTGGATCGTGGCGATCGTGGCGTATGGCGAAGGTTGGCACAATAACCACCACGCCTATCCACGGATGGCCAAACACGGCCACAAGTGGTGGGAATTCGACATTACCTGGCAAGCGATTCGTTTGCTGCGAGCGGTTGGCCTCGTTTGGGACGTGGTCGATTATCGCACCGTTGCCGAAAAGCAAGAGCGTGATAATGTTCCGACGACCGCAGCGTAACCCGAACGCCGCTGTCGATTACGCTTAACAAATACAAAAAACGCCGCTGGCACAAACGTGCCAGCGGCGTTTTTTTGTTGGGCTTTCCGTACATTAGCCGCTTTGCTAGCGGCTTGTTGATTTCATCGAAATGCAAATCGTATTATTGAGCCGAGTGCCGTAAGGCACCGGGGAATGCGTGGAACCCGGCCGCTGACGCGCGAGCGGCTCATTAAATCAACAGCCCGCTAGCCACGGTTCCGACATTCAGCCCAGGCTAGCGCCAAAGCGAAACGCTGTGAAGCATTTTTTCGTAGCGAAACTCGCAGAGAGTTTCGGTTTTACTCGCGTGGCCGAAAGTCTCTGCGACTTTCGCTACAGCTAATTCGCGTTTTCCTTATAGGGAGAAATGCTTCACAGCGTTGGCCCAAGCGGCAAGCAGTATTTCAGCCAATGATTCCTGCCTACCTGCTTGATGTACGAGAAAAACTGTTGCCTAGCTGCTTAGCGTTTGGACGATGTCAAGAAGGCCGCGATAACGCCTGCGATCAAACCACCCAGATGAGCCCCATTGGCGATCGGTCCAAACATCCCGGTCATGCACAACACCAGCCATCCCAGCATCAGCATTACATTGCCCTGAGACATGCGAATCGGGTACGACATATCCATCTGAGGACGGATCCACAAGTAGCCAAACAAGCCGTAAACGGCCCCGGACGCTCCAATCGCGAATGGCGAACCGGCAATCGCATGCAGGATTGGCGGCAGCGATTCGGCCGCCGGTAGCGACACCTGCAGCATCATCCCGGCCAACTGGCTGACGAACAATAAGATGACCAAAAAGATCGAGCCGTGCAGCCGTTCGATTGCCGAGCCGAGTAGAAAGATCCAAATCATGTTGAACGCCAGATGCAGTGGATCGGCGTGCAGCAGCACTGGGGTAATAAAACGCCAAACTTCGCCCTTTCGCACCGAAGCAAACCAATCACCGTCGCTTTCGATATAATCACGGCGATCGACGAACGACAGCGCGTAGTCGACCGTCTGTTCCGTCGTCAAATCGGTGCTGCTACGCGATGGACGTGGGTGTCCAAAACCGCCACTGAAACTGGCAATGACCGACAGCGCGATTATCGCGATGACGACGGGGATTCGCTGTTGGCGACCAGACATGCCCGGGCCGCCCAACCCTCCCATTGCCGTTCCGCGTGACGCTGGTATCGATCGTTGTAGCTTTCGCTGCTCGGCGATTCGACGCTGGTGGTGGTTCACTCGCTCGTTGCGAATGGCGTCCGCTTTGCCTTTGACTTTGTATGACTCAGCATCGGGGGATTGCTCGAACAACGCAAATTGTTTGCGGGCTTCATCGACATCTTTTTCCTCGCGGATCCAAATATCCCAGCGGGGGGTTTCGGAATCGCCATTTGAGTCCGCCGCTGCATCGATCGACAGCGTGACCAGATAGTCACAAAACCGATGTGCAAGTGTTTCATTTTCAAGGCTGCCGATTCGCCGCATCAGTTCAAAGCCGTGTTCAATCGAGTAGTGGAGGGGATCAACCGCAGGACTGCAAAGATTATCTGCGGATGACTAGTTGTAAGCGGAACGGCCGCAAAACGCACTCCCAAGGAGCCGTTTCGAACCTGCGAAGAGGTTCCGCGAGCAAATGGTGGCTGGCGGCAGCGAGACGATGGTGAGTTCGCGATCCTGGGGAACTCGCGTCAACGAAAACAACTTAGACCGATTTTTGTTTTCGCTGCGTTTCGATTTCCTCAAACGTGTAAAGCCGCCCGGTTCCCGAACCAGGGCACACGCTGCAGGCTTCTTTCCAGTCCTTTTTTCGCTCCAGATTGCTGTCCCAAAAGGGCCAAGTCCGGCACTGGATCGGCCGAGCCTCGTAGACGCTGCATTTGCGAGTCTCGGGGTCCAGCAAAATACAATCCCCGTCGGGGTATTCCTTTAGACTCTTCTCGGCACCGACTTGGCGAACGAATTGGTGTTCGAATGCGTCGACATCCAATTCCATCTCGTGGGCCAAATCTGCGATTTCGTCTTCGTTGACCCACACAAATCCTGGCGCTCCGCTGCAACAGTCTCCGCACTGAGAACACTCAAAGCGAAGACCGTCGGCGTACCACGGTTCGGCCTTTTTCTTCTTTTTTGAATCTTGGTTTTTGGGCATGGTCAAGTAAATCGCGGGGGCAGTGGATCGGGCTCGAGTGGCCACGGTCGCTTCGGAACGATTTGTTTTCTGAAGTTCGACTAGAGCTTCATGGAACCCATCACTGTATCGTTTTATCGCGAAATCGTCGACTCGGCCCGCCGTTTTAGCACTGCGGCGGATCGACACTTCCGATTTGTACCACGCTGGGGGCGTGTTAAATTAGATGTATTGATCTTTGACGGTTGTCTGCGAATCGCTTTCTTCGGAGCTTGTTTGATGCAAATGTTTTCTAGCCTTTTGGCATTGGTGGGGAGTTTGCTGATGACCATGGCGATGGCGGATGCCCGCGAGTGGTCGAGTCTCGATGGGCAATACAAGATCATTGCCGACGTGATCGCTTTTTAANGACACGACGGTGGTAGTTGAAGCGAAAGTCTAGGGAAACTGGTCGCGGTCGAATTGGCAGAGCTA
>NZ_ANOG01001041.1 GCF_000346295.1 Rhodopirellula maiorica SM1
AACGAAGCATTCGCGTTGTCGGGACATGGCCGTGGTGGTCCTGGTGGCCCCGGTGGTTTTCGCCCCCGCCCTGAATTCGACGAGTCATTTGCCGGGCCACGTGGGCCAGGTGGACCTGAAGGGTTCGGCGGTCCTGGCGGCCCTCCAGAGTTCGAAGGTCGCGGCGGCGAAGGACGTCGAGGCCCAGGTGGACCGGGAGGCCCAGGTGGACTAGGCGGCCCGGGAGGCCCAGGCGGAGGTGCTCCGCGACATGGCGGAGTCGATTTGGATCCGCTGGTGGGGCTCGATAGCGAGCGAATGCCGCTGCGAAGTCGATTGTTGGCAGTGCCTGAATTGCGTGCCCGTTACATGCAGTACATCGAGGAAATTGCCAACAACTCGCTCGATTGGTCCCGTCTCGGGCCTGTGGTCAATGGATATCGCGACTTGATCGCCCCCGCGGTGAAAGCGGACACACGCAAACTCGATTCCACCGAAGCGTTTGTCACGGCGACACGATCCGATGCCGATCCACAGGAAGAATCGACCGAGGCGATGTCGCTTCAGAAATTTGCGATCGAGCGAAGCAAGTTCTTGAAGTCACAGCTGTAGCTCGAGCGTCTTGAGTCGAATTTTGGGGCAACTCTGGGAGGTCTTGCGTCGTTCATCAGGGCGGCGCGAGATACGCCAAAATGGATTACACTAATCCGCTAGTGTTTTCCCGCCTCCCCGTTCCTCAACGACATCGAGTATCACCGTGAAAGCGTTCTCATGCATTTTCATTACCGCGTTTCTTTGCGTTTCTCTACCCTGTGCCCAAGCTCTTGAAACCAAAGGGTTTTCGCCTGACCGGCAAATTGTCTACAAGACGGTGGGCGAGACGGAGTTAAAACTGCACGTCTTTGAACCTGCCGAACACAAGTCGACCGATGCACGACCGGTGGCAGTCTTCTTTTTCGGCGGTGGCTGGGTCGGCGGCAGTCCAAGCCAGTTTTATCCTCATTGCAATTACCTTGCATCACGAGGAATCGTGGCGATCGCCGCTGAATATCGGATCAAGAGCAAGCACAATACGTCGCCTCGCGAATGCGTCAAAGACGGCAAGTCGGCAATCCGCTGGGTACGTCAACACGCCAGCGAACTGGGGATCGATCCCAACAAAGTGATCGCCGGTGGTGGCTCCGCCGGAGGACATGTCGCCGCAGCGACCGCAACGACCAAAGCGTTCAACGAAGAGGGCGATGACACCAGCGTCAGCTGCGTCCCTAACGCATTGGTGCTGTTCAACCCCGTGTTTGACAACGGCCCGGTCGGCGGTTGGTCACACGAGAAGGTCAAAGATTATTGGCAAGACATCTCGCCGGCGCATAATCTTAGCGACACGACGCCACCCACGATCGTGATGCTAGGCACCAAGGACAAACTGATTCCTATCGAAACGGCCGAGCGGTTCAAAAAGACGATGGAAGCCAACGGTCGCCGCTGTGACTTGCATCTGTACGAGGATCAACCACATGGTTTCTTCAATTTCGGAAAATCCGAAAACTACCGTGCCACTGTCGAAGCCATGGATCGATTCCTAACGTCGCTGGGATACCTGCAAGGCGAACCGACGGTCAAGTAGTACCGAGACAGCGAATCTTGCCGCCGCAGCAGCCTGCAGTAGTTTGCGGGTACGGGTTTCTGATGCCGGCCGCTGTTGTTAGCGGCCGGGCACACGCTTGGTATCGTGTCTTGCAAGCCGCGGCTCGTCAAAATTGTCAACGCAATGGCATGTCAATTGAATCGACAATCCGTTCGCCAACTGCGGCCGCGTTGAATTTGTCCTCAGGCCCATGCGAACTCAGGCCCGTTCGACTCACACCCGTTCGACTCACACCCGTTCGACTCAGGCCCGTTCGTTGATCGGAACGAACGCCCTCGGGCCGGGCCCATTGTATTCAGCCGCCGGGCGAATCAGACGATTGTTACTGCGTTGTTCAAATACGTGGGCGGACCAACCCGCGGTTCTGGCAAAAACAAACAGCGGCGTGAACATCGTCGTCGGAATGCCGAGACAGTGAAAAACGGTCGCAGAGTAGAAATCGAGGTTGGGAAATAGCCCCTTTTCCCGCCGCATCACCGCTTCGATCCGCTCGGAAATCTCGTAGAGCGTCAGCAATGCGGTTTCGTCGCACAGCGTGTGGGACCAACGTTTGATTACGTCTGAACGAGGGTCGACCGTTTTGTAGACGCGATGCCCGAAACCCATGATTTTTTGTTTCGCAGCGAGACGGTCGATCACTCCCTGTTCGGCAGCATCCGCGTTGACATAGGATTCGATCAAGTCCATCGACGCTTCGTTGGCACCGCCGTGCAGCGGGCCTCGCAGTGTGCCAATGCCAGTGACGATCGCCGAATACAGATCCGACCTCGTCGACGCCGTGATCCGTGCCGCGAAAGTGGACGCATTGAATTCATGTTCGGCATACAGAATCAATGACACGTCAAGTGCACGGCGAAGATGCTCTGCGGCCGGGTGACCATGCAGCAATTGCAGAAAGTGCCCCGCGATACTGTCGTCGTCGGTTTCCACTTCAATTCGCTGGCCGCCGTGGTGAAAGTGATGCCAGTAGCACAGCATCGATGGAAACGAACTCAGTAGCCGCATCGCGATTTCGTATTGTTGCTCGGCCGATGCCTCCGGTTCCAGACATCCCAATACCGAACAACCTGTCCGCAATACATCCATCGGATGCGCCGTCGAAGGCAACGTCTCGAGAATCTGTTTCAGCGGATCAGGCAGCGAACGGCGGTGTCGTAATTCTTCTGAAAACGTTACCAGTTGTTCGTACATCGGTAATTCGCCGTGCAGCAATAGCCACGCGACTTCTTCAAAGGAGGCGTGCTCGGACAGATCTTCAATCGAATAGCCTCGATAGGTCAGTCCAAAACCCTTTTTGCCCACTGTGCTGAGCGCGGTTTGTCCGGCCACGACGCCTGCCAAGCCAGCTTCGGATGTTGTGATCATGACTGAACCTCCGCTCAGGAACCCACAATTCGATCTTGCCGCTACACCCTTTATCGTATGCCGCCGGGCTCGAGCCAGGGCAGCAAATTTTTGAACAATTCCTGAATCGCTACCGCTTTTCACCCGCTTTCTTGCTGCCGGACTCGGGGGACGGAACTCGGGGGACGTTGCACTACGAAACCGCAGGCGAATCGAATTTAATCCGAAGCAACCGGAAGATTGTCTAGAAATTCCCCCCAAAAGGGAATGTATCCAATATTTGTGTCCTATCTTTGTACGACTGCCGCGGGAAAACCCTGTCTGCAGCCCCCGATTACAACGATGAAACCAACGGTTTGTTTGTTGGTAGGGGGAAGCAAAAATAGGCAATTATTTATCGAGCCTCGTCGAACGCGGGGACGATGAGGGGGAATACCGCAAGCGATGTGGACGACGACTCGTGCGAGTTGAACCTTTGTATAGCTTCCCTATTCCTTGTGGGGGGCGTTTAATTGGACGTCGCATTGGTAGAAGCGGACTGCAATCGTTTGCGTTCGAGCTTTTGTGAGCATATTGGCTCAGATGTGACATAACGCAACAAATCGCTCGTTCGGTAATTCGTAGGAACTGTCCCGTAAAATTGCTGAAAAAATAAGATTTAGCCGTTCAGAAATTGAACGCGAATTAGATATTGCATTCATACCGGTGACTCCTGGTGTGAATTCACATGCGTAAAGATAAAAGGCAAGTCATGTCACCGGCGTTGAACCACCCTCATCCTGTGCGAATCCTGCTGGTCGAGGACAATGATATCAACCAAATGCTCGCCCTTGAGGTGTTGGGGCGACAGGGATGGGAGTGCGACACTGCGCTGAACGGGGTGGAAGCGATCACCAGGATCAAAACAGGGCAATACGATTTAGTGTTAATGGATTGCCAAATGCCGATCATGGACGGATTTACAGCAACCCGAGAGATTCGCCAAATGGAATCCCGTGGCGAGATCGAAGGCGAGTCGACCATTATCGCGGTCACCGCGAATGCATTAAAAGGGGACCGCCAACGCTGTCTTGATGCTGGCATGGACGATTATCTGGCCAAACCCTTTAGTCCCCAGCAACTGCGGGAAATGGTCGGGAAATGGCTGACGAAAGAGAAGTTGATGGACGCGGAAAACGAACCCCATTCGCAGTCAGACAGTGTCGCCTTAGATTCTCCGCCGATCTGCGAGAAAGAGTTCATGGAACGCTGCATGGGAGACGTTACGTTCGCCGAGATGTTGCTGCAATCGTTCGAAAAAGATAGTGTGGCACGGCTCGAGCAAATCGCGTCGCAGGTGCAGACTGGGGACACGGTTGGTGTCGGTGAGACCGCGCACTCGTTGAAAGGGATTGCTGGGATTCTTGCCGCACACAATTTACAAGCGATTGCGTTTGATATCGAATCCGCGGGAAAAGCAGGCGAATTGGACAACGTCGTCACTTTGTTGCAGGACTTGCGAACGGAGGTAAACCGCTGTCTTGCGTACGTCCCTACCTTGAAGCAACAAAGTCACGCAGCGGTTACCGCGTCGTAGCGGATCATCGAATTGCTGGGGCGAATCTGACGTCGAAGTGGTAGGAAAGCCCAAGCATATCGTTTAGGATTTATTGAAATCAAATGATTGATTGTGTCCAGTCCGGGGGAAAACGCCTGGACTGCGAAAGTACGGCGGATGTGTGTTTCCCCTTGACGATTTGATGATTCCGAAAGGCTTCGAGACAAACGCTTCACCATTGGTATCAAGACTGCGATTGTCGCTCCAGGACGTTATCTCTTTATGCCGATCCTGCAAAGTCGATCGATGAAATGGTATTTGCCGTTGCTGTTGCTGATTGCCGGAGTGATCTGTACCAATATCTTGCATCAGCAGATGCGTTCGCTCGATCAAAACGCGATCCGAGAGGGATTTCGGCGGGAAGCGCAAGAGAGGGTGGCGGTTTTCGAATCCGAATTCGCTCGCCCGATTGATCTGATTCGTTCGGTCCACTCGCTGTACGGCAGTTCCGAAAATGTCGATCAGCGTGAGTTTCTCCGCTTCGTCGATCAAATGAAACCAGAGCGAGTCGGATTCGATGCAATCACTTGGGTCCAGCACGTTGATGACTCGCAGCGCAGCGACTATGAACGGGGCGACTACGCACGGGGCGGATCGTCGGACAATGAAATTGGCCACCGGATTGTTCAGCGAGGGGAAGAGGGGCAGTTGCAGCCTGCGTCGCAGCGTCAAACATACCTTCCGGTCACATACAAATATCCCGCGGGCAACCCGCGCGTCGAGCTTGGCGAAGATCTAAACCACAATGCTCAATTGCGAGACACCTTTGCGATCGCGATGGTGTCAAAGCACGTGACGGCATCACCGGCGCTCTCTAGCAGCGACCCTGCGGCACGGTTTCAAGTGCTGTTGGTGTCGCCGGTTTTTCACCAAAACGATCATCCATCCGAAACGAAAACATGGCCCAAGTTGAAGGGGTTTGTCGTCGGGCGGTTGCGTTTGGACCAAGTGCTTGAAAATGCGATCGAGCCATTGGCTCCGTCGGGCATTAAGATTCAGTTGTATGAAAACACGGCGCCAAAGGATACGCGAGCGGCCTACCTGCACGAGTCACGGATTGCCGAACATGCATCCAATGAATCCGAACCGACTGGGGTACTGAGTAGGGAACTGTCGCCGCCGCTGCTGTATGAGGGATTTGTCCAACAGGCGGGGCGCACTTGGACGCTGCACTGCACGGCCAATGCGGATTATGTAGCGGTTCGCCGTGATGCCACTCCGCGCAGCACGTTGTTTCTTGGGCTGATGGCCTCCGTCTTGGTAAGTGCATTTGTGGCCTACTTGTTCCGCAAAAACGAAATGGTCGAACGGTTGGTCGTCGGGCGAACTGCTGATCTGAACCAAGCAAAATTAAAAGTCGAAGAGCAGCTGGCGAAGCAAGAAGCGTTGGAAAAAGAACTGGATGTCAGTCGAGAGCAGTTCAACGTACTGATGCTCGGATGCAATGACGGCATTTTCGAATGGGATCTGGAAACGAACCGATTTTTCTTTTCACCACGATTTCTCGAAATGTTGGGCTACAATCGCGAAGACATTGGCGACGATGCTGACGCGGCCCTCGAGCTATTACATCCCGATGAACGAGAAAAGGTCGCGACGAAACTGGATCAATACGTCCGCGGCGAAACTGAAAAATTTGAAGTCGAATGTCGAATTCGGCACAAAGACGATCACTATGTGCATGTGCTTTCTCGCGCTTTTGCCGTGTTCCGCGATGGCGACAGTCGTCCCAATCGGTTGGTGGGTAGCCACGTCGATCTGACGGAGTGGAAGAAGCATGAAATTGAGCTGGACCAATTCAAAACGACGCTTGACCAGACCCATGATTCGGTGTTCATGCTAGATCCCGACACCCACATGTTCTATTACGTCAACCAAGGTGCCACCAAGTTGCTTGGCTATTCGGCCGAGGAGCTGTGCCAATTGGGACCAGGGGACATTGATGTGGGAATGTCCGCGGACGATCTGCAGTGTATGACCGTCAGTCTGAAGTCGGGTGAGACCACGATGCAACGCGTCGAGACGGTGGTGCGGCGAAAGGATGGACGCGATGTCCCTGTCGATTTGTTCGTTCAGTACATTGCACCGGACGACGAACCGGCACGGTTCGTTACCGTGGTACGCGATATCTCGGAGCGAAAACAAAACGAAGCGGTTCTGGCAGAACGCAACCGTTTGGCGATGTTGACCGCGGATGTCGGGGTTGCCTTGTCACGAGCGGATGTCCTGGATACAGGATTGCAAGAATGTTGCGAAGCGATCGTTGACCGATTACACGTTTCGTTCGTACGGATCTGGACGACCGATTCTTCGCAATCCGTGTTAGAATTAAAAGCGAGTGCAGGTTTGTATACGCACCGCGATGGAGATCATTCGCAGATTTCGATTGGCGAAGGCTGCGTTGGTCGTCTGGCGGAGCGAGGTCGACCGTTTCTGACCAACGAGCTACAAAACGATCCGGAACTTGAAAATTTGCAATGGGCGCAAACTCAGAATCTAGTCGCGTTCGCCGGATATCCGTTGATCGTCGGCGAACAGGTGGTCGGCGTCTTGGCTTTGTTTAGCCAACAGCCTCTGCAAATAAATACACTCGAATCACTGTCCTCCATTGCCGATACCGTCGGCGTTTTTGTCGAGCGCAAACGCGCCGAGGACGAACTACAACAGTCCCATGAATTGATCTCGAAACTTTCCTTGGTCGCCAGCAAGACGCAGCATGCCGTGTTTATCATGGATGCGGAATGTCGCATCGAGTGGGTCAATGACGCGTTTATCCAGATGAGTCAGTACGAAGCATTTGAGGTTGTCGGGCGACGACCTGCGGACTTTTTGATCGGCGAGGGCACTGATCCTGAAACGGTGCGTTTAATTCGCTCGAAGATCGAAAATCGAGAAAGCATTGCAACGGAAGTCTACAATTATAAGAAATCAGGCGAAGGACATTGGGTCGACTTGAAGGTCGATCCGGTTTTTGACGAGTCCGGTACACTGTGTAATTTTGTAACGACCCAAATTGACATCACCGAACGTCGGAAAAACCAACGCGCATTGGTCGCTGCAAAAGTAGAAGCCGAGCGAGCCAGTCGTGCCAAGAGCGAGTTTTTGGCAAGCATGAGTCATGAGCTACGGACTCCGCTGAACGGGGTGATCGGTATGACTGAATTGTTGGCCGATTCGCCACTGGATGATCGACAACGCCGCTTCGTCAGCGCCTGCCAAAGCAGCGGCAAGGCGTTATTGGAATTGATCAGCGATGTGTTGGATTTTTCCAAAATTGAAGCGGGGTGCATGGAGCTTGAACAACACTCGTTTGATCTGCATGAATTACTTGACGACATCGTACTCAGCATGCCGCCGCGACTGGGAGGGAAGAATCTTGAACTCCGGCATACGGTCGATGACGCCGTTTCAACGCGTGTGATCGGCGATAGCCATCGACTGCGTCAAGTGCTGGTGAATCTGCTCAGCAACGCGATTAAATTTACCGAGCAGGGGGAAATCGTGCTGCGAGCCGAATGTCAAAGCCAATCCAACCGAGACACGACAATCCTGTTCTCGATCAGCGACACCGGCATTGGCATTCCCGCCAGCCGATTGGATCGTTTATTCCAGTCCTTTTCACAAGTGGATAGTTCCGTCAACCGAAAATATGGTGGCTCGGGACTTGGTTTGTCGATTTGCAAAGCCATTGTTGAGAAAATGGACGGAGAGATTGGCGTCGACAGTCGCGAAGGCGTGGGGTCACGGTTTTGGTTCACTGCAAACTTCCGCTTGTGTACCGCAGAGGTTTCGTCAGACGCGAACGTCGATTCCGTGGTGCCGAAACCGGCGATGGAGAAGCGGACGCCAGGAATACGTATCTTGTTGGCCGAAGACAACAAGATCAATCAGCTCTTCACACGCGAGATGTTGTCGCGATTGGGATGGAGTTGCGATGTCGTCGAAAACGGCATTGAAGCACTGAAGGCATTGCAACAAAAACCGTATGACATTGTGCTAATGGATTGTCAAATGCCGATCATGGATGGATTTGTTGCGACGAAACGAATTCGCGAAAACGAGGCGAAAAGTGGGACCGACTGCAGTCTTGTCATCGTCGCACTGACCGCCAATGCGATCCAGGGCGACCGCGAACGGTGTCTCGATGCAGGCATGGATGATTACCTTGCGAAGCCTTTCGATCCCGCTCAATTAAAATCGACGATGGAAAAATGTGTTGCAGAAGTCGCCCGCCGCTCCGTCTGTGAACACGCCGGAAAATAATATCCCCGTCGCTTGTTCGGTTTGTGCTTGCGATGTTTGTACCTGCAGTGGTCAGCGGTTTTCGTTCACTCGGAATGGTCTGCTGCCTATGAATTCTTTTGGATGATCTACTTTTTCTCGGCCTTCTTCTTCGCAAACCAAGTTTGCCGTTCCAATCCCGAAGCGATGCCGTCGCCGTTCGTATCGATCTCAACGAAATTAGCTTCCACTTTCGTTAGATTCCAAGGCCACCCATTCTGCTGCCATTTGCTTTTTTCCATGGCAATGAACTCCTCTTTGCTCATGTCCAGATTTTCCCCATCTTTTTTGTGAGTTTGCTTCACTGCGACGCCGGCGCGTTTCTTGATTGGTGATCCAAGTTGTTTGGCCGGAGCCGACTGGGACTGTGTCAGACTGGTGTTGCGCCAGACCCGTACGTAGTCGACGCTCATCGTCGTCGGGAAACCTTCTTCGGTCGTCTTGTCGAGAGCGGCGACACGCTGACCATCGACGTAGTTTTCAAATGGGCGACGTAACCCGAGGGACAGTGTCACGTGCATCGGCAGATGCCAATAGAGATTGGGTTTTCTCGCCACTTCCCGGCCATCGATGTACCACACAACATAATCTTGATTGTTCTCGACGGCGTAGACGTGATAGTCGTCACGAGGGTCAAACGACGCATGGTACTCGTTCTTATTCGTTGCCGGGTGCGTATTAGGACGCATCCATTGTCGTTGGCCGTTTTTGATTAGTACGTTGTGGAGATTGCAGTCGATAATGTCGACGCCGTTGTCCTTCTTTGTGTTGGCGTTCCATTCGCCTTGTTGCAATTCGATGATGTCGATCTCCGAATAGGCTACCGTTTCACCGTCTTTGGCAACGTATCGATTCTCTAAACCTTTGCTATGCAACCAAAATGCAGGTGAAGCACCGGGGAAGCGTGCACATCCTTTCACACGAGCTTCGAAATAACCGTATGTCATCCGATTGCGTGTCCTGGCGATCCCCGACGTATAGGCCAGTTTTGTATTGCCGCGCTGATGATATTCTTGAACCATCTGCAGTTGCAATGATCCGTCTTTTAGAAATGCATTCTCGGGCTCCCAGCTCCATGTTCCCCAATCTTCCGTATCGATGTTCCATTTTTGTGTATCCAACTGATCGCCGTTGAATTCATCGGAAAACTCCGACGCAAAGGCCCAGTCCTCTGGATTCGCCGCGAATACATCGCCGACTGGTGATGGCGGAATCGCCAAGGCAACCGAGGGAGCGATCATCAAGATCAGTAGCACAAATGCGATGCGAATTAGGACGCTTTTCATTACAGGAGATTCCGTATACAGGTGGGGATGTGAACGCTTTGCTGGTCAGGGATCAGCGAAGCTCTGCAGAACGAAACAGGGTTAGGTCATCGGCAAGAACAATTTATAGGTAGCAGCGACATCCGTCTGATCAGCCGCATCTTCCAAGAAGGGCGGAGAAGCGAGTAGCGGCCGGTGTGGAAATGGGGTGCGGGATGTAAAGAAAGAACGGATCATCATTGTTGGACTGCATAAATTTACCAGCTCGCTCGGTGATCCGTCTTGTTTTATCAAGCGATTCGGAATGCAATCTAAGCGGTCGCGTTTCCAGTCCGTCACGGATTAAACTTGAATAATACACCGAGACAGGTTCGGAAGGGGGGAATTTGTGTTGGATTTGCGGTTTCCGTCACCGCAGCCAAACTTGGTTTCCCAACATGTCATAGCAACCCAACGATCCACAACGATTGAAGAACCAAACGTGGGTACCATTGGTGAGTGCTGCGAATACGCTTGCGACGGCAAATCCACAGATTTTCCTCGGTAAGGCCCAAAGGCGAGCCTTGATCTTAGACGCCGTCTTCCACGATGCCGGACGTGCGCGGATGTAGACGCAGTCGAATCAGTAGGTCATTTAACGCGTCACGAGCGGTTGGCATCTCGGGAAGGGTTGATGCTTGGTACGCCGACTCGAGCGTCGCGGTCAGCCGTTCGTATTGGCGGGTGTGGAAGTCCAGATCAGTATCATTGAGTGTGCCTTTTTCAGGACCAGAACGCTTGCGGTCAACAAGCTCGTCAATGTACGAGAGTTTCGCCGATTCGTTTAGCTGATTCAAATTGGCCTGCACCTCGCCGGTTCGCATCAGATGAATCCCGGTCAGCAGCACTCGATAGACATACAGCAAAGGTTTGACTCGCGGCGGCGACTCTTTTGCGAAGAGTTTCCACTGCGTTGCGGCAAATCCGAGGTAGTGATGAGCATGGTGCCGGGTGATACAACGCTTGGCGATCGCTTTCAGTTCCTCGTGCTCTGGAGTTGTGTGTAGCACCAGGGGTGAAAAAATTTGTTCGAGCACGTAGCCGTTTCGCTTCAGCATCATGCGAAAGAATTTTTCCGCATCGTGTGTGACCAGATCGATTTCCAGCCCGTTGTCGATGCAATCCTTTTCGACCGTTTGGTCCCCTTCGTCCAATCCCACGATCGTTTCTAGCGGCAACAGGTGAACGCCGCGGAGGTCAAAGTCCGAATCGGGAGAAGGGAATCCGTACAGATGCGCACCGCTGACGGTCACGAAGACCAGCGGGTACGGATGCGAGGCAATCTGCTCGGTTAACTTTGCATGTTCAACATCGTGGTCGTTTGTCATGGCAATTGTTCCTTCATCGCTCGCCGCCGCGCATCGACTAAGAACGCATTGGCACGCTCGTAGTCGGGACGGTCTGGGAGTTGGGTTGTTTGAAAGGCCGATTCGAATTCACGCTGCAGTGCGGTGCGCCAAGTATCGGCGTCGGCGAACGACATCTCGCCCCGTTTGACTCGCAACAAACGGTCGCGATGATGGCCAACGTCGACCATCATCTCGCCCTTTCGCAGCACGTGCGTTCCCGAGATCAACAAGCGGATCAGATGCATCACGTGCTTCCATTTCACGCGGCCTTGATTGCGAATGTCCGTTTGCATCTTTTTGAACTGGGATGCGACATAACCCGAGAATGTTTGGAATACCAGCTTCGACAAAAAAGCGTCTCGCATCTCGAGCAATTCTTGGCCAAGTGGTGAGGCCGACTCGACAATGGGGGAATAGAGGCACTCCAACACATTGGGGTTCGCTTTGAGCGCGAGCACGATGAATTTTTGCAGTTCCCAGTAAACCTCTTGCGTCTCGTCATTCTCGAGCTGTTCCGGCACTCCGTACAGGGACCAATGCAGTTCGGCCGGCGGAAGATAGATGCCGCGGCGATCGGTGTCCGATGCATCGTCCTGCAATCCGTATGCCCTCGAACCGATCACGCAGCGATAGATCACACGATCATACAAGCCGGAACTCATCAGTGCCGCATCGGCCGCACGGATGGGGAGGCTTTTGAACTCGGATAACCGCACGAGTTGGTCGTGATGGATGGCGGCTTCGAAACCATCGTTAAACTTGACACGATAGGCATGAGTGCGATCGACCGGAGATCGCACGATCACTCCGACCGCGCCAGCGGGATGCGCAATGCGATCGTTTGCCGCCATCACGTCTTTCTGGGCGACAATTTGGGTGCCGACACTATAGAGAAGCGGCCGTGCATGGTTTGGTGATTTCTCGTCCAATTTTTGGGTTTCTCCGAATGACGTGATCAACCGATTGATGGTTCACCATAGCGGTCGCCAGTGGTTAACGCTTCTTACAGAGTGAATTGCTGCGTTGGAAGTTCCCGTTTTTCTACCACTGATGGGGAGAAAGTTAAGTGCATTTCGTCTCCCTTTCAGCACCACAAAACCGTTCATACCCCCCTCGGTCACAAGCCCCCTAAGTGTATATGGTCGCATGAGTCAATCCGGGCTACCCTTGACTCTAGAAACCCTAGATAATGCTCTCGCTCAGCGACTATCCGACAGAACTCGGGGCGAAGTGCACGTTTCGCACTGATTTTCAGACGAGAACAATGCTAGAGAACGACGTATTGCGGTATCCACTGGGATCGTCGGCAGCGTCGTGAGCGAAGCCAAATTCCATAATTCGTTGTCCACCATTTATCGACCGTTCCGAACGCGACCATTTCATACGGCGAATGTCCGTTAGCTACCAACTATCGAGAGCTATTTCCGCTGCAGGTGTTAGCTCCAATTAGTGACCCATCCGATCTGTCACCCATTCGACCCGTTTGACCGTTCAACCAAGAGAAGACTCATATGAACATGTACTCAGCCTACCTTGACGAAATCAAAGAACGCAAAGAACAGGGTCTTCAGCCGAAGCCGATCGACAGTGCCGAATTGACCAAAGAGATCATCGACCAGATCAAAGATCCGGCGAACCCTCATCGCGAAGACTCGCTGAAATTTTTGATCTACAACACGCTGCCTGGGACCACGAGCGCGGCCGCGATCAAGTCTGAATTCCTCAAAGAGATCATCCTCGGTGAGGTAAGCATTCCCGAGATCACGCCCGAGTTTGCGTTCGAGCAACTCTCGCACATGAAAGGCGGCTCTTCGATCGAGGTGCTTCTCGATTTAGCCTTGGGTGACGACAAGTCGATTGCCGAACAGGCGTCGAAGGTCCTCAAGTCCCAAGTCTTCCTCTATGACGCGGACACCAAACGTCTCGAAGATGCCTACAAGCAGGGCAACGAAATCGCTCGAGAACTACTTGAGAGCTACGCGGCGGCTGAGTTCTTCACCGATCTGCCTGAACTGCCAGAGAAGATCGATCTCGTTACTTACATCGCTGGTGTCGGTGACATCTCCACCGACCTGCTGTCCCCGGGCAGCGAAGCTCACTCGCGCAGCGACCGTGAACTGCATGGCAAGTGCTTGATCAGTCCAAAGGCTCAAGAAGAACTTGTCGAGTTGCAGAAAGAGCATCCCGGAAAAAGGGTCATGCTGATCGCCGAAAAAGGCACGATGGGCGTCGGCTCCTCTCGCATGTCCGGAGTCAACAACGTGGCACTCTGGATCGGCCGTCAGGCGAGTCCCTACGTCCCCTTCATCAACATCGCTCCCGTGGTTGCGGGCACCAACGGCATCTCGCCAATCTTTCTGACGACCGTCGATGTCACCGGCGGGATCGGAATCGACCTGAAGAACTGGGTGAAGAAAGTTGACGACGACGGCAACGTCGTGGTGGATGAAGCCGGCGAACCCGTGCTCGAGCAAGCCTACTCGGTCGATACCGGCACGGTCCTGACGATCAACACCAAAGAGAAAAAGCTCTACAAAGGTGACGAAGAGCTGATTGATATCTCCAAG
>NZ_ANOG01001042.1 GCF_000346295.1 Rhodopirellula maiorica SM1
AACAACACGAACCCCAACGGGGTTCAACAATGCTTCACCGCGTTGGCAACTACGCTCACCGAAGCAGCGACTTGACGACTTCGCCGTGCACGTCGGTCAATCGATAGTGCCGGCCTTGAAACTTGAACGTCAATTTTTCGTGATCGACACCCAATTGATGCAGAATCGTGGCATGCAGATCGTGAACACTGAGCGGGTCTTCGACGATGTTGTAACCGTATTCATCGGTGGCACCGTAGGTGATGCCGGGTTTGATTCCGCCGCCAGCCATCCACATCGTGAAACAGCGAGGGTGATGATCGCGGCCGTAATTGGCAGGTTGCAAATCGCCTTGGCAATAAACGGTCCGGCCAAATTCGCCACCCCACACGACCAACGTCTCGTCCAGTAACCCTCGATTCTTGAGGTCGGTGACAAGCGCCGCCGTCGCTTGGTCAGTTTCTCGGCAGCGGGCCTTTAACTGTCTGGGCAACCCGCCATGCGTGTCCCAGCCGCGATGGAACAGCTGTACAAACCGCACACCACGTTCACTCAGCCGTCGTGCGATCAACGCGTTGTGCGCGTAGGTGCCTGGTTTGCGTGCGTCTACGCCGTACAGTTCAAAAGTGCTGTTGGGTTCGTCCGAGACATCGGTCAACTCCGGCACCGAGGTTTGCATGCGATACGCCATCTCATATTGAGCGATCCGCGAGGTGATCTCAGGATCGCCCACCTCGTCAGCTCGAAGCTGGTTCAGCTGGGACAATCGATCCAGCGTGTCACGACGCAACCGTGAACTGAATCCCGGAGGATTGTTCAGGTACAACACCGGCGACTTGCCGCTGCGGAACCGCACTCCCTGATGCACCGACGGCAGAAACCCACTGCCCCATAACCGGTCATATAAAGGTTGTCCGCCGTTACCCGAAAGCATCGCGACAAAGGCGGGCAAGTTCTCGTTTTCGTTCCCCAGACCGTAGCTCATCCACGACCCGATACTGGGACGTCCGGCGATTTGAAAACCGGTTTGCAAAAACGTGATCGCGGGGTCATGGTTGATCGCGTCGGTGTGCATCGACTTGATGATGCATAGATCGTCGACGATCCTTGCGGTGTGCGGCAACACGTCGCTGACCCAGGCCCCGCTTTCGCCATGCTGATGAAAATCAAACGTTGATCGGGCGACCGGAAACGAGGATTGTCCTGCGGTCATGCCGGTCAACCGTTGCCCCGCGAACACCGACGCGGGCGTTTCCTCGCCATGCACTTTGTTTAAATAAGGCTTGTAATCCCACATGTCATGCTGAGGGGGGCCGCCCGATTGAAACAGATAGATGATGCGTTTGGCGCGGGGCGTGAAATGCAACCCCCGCTGTCCCACCGCTGCGGCGAACGTTGATGACGGGTCCAACAGGGATGCGGCCGCCGCACCGCCCAACGTTGCTGAGGCGGAAGCTAACACGTCACGGCGGTTCAGCACCTTGGGAATACACGCTGGCATAGCGGAACTCGTCAACAGTTTCGAATGGTTCGTCGATTGGTTAGTCACGCGTTGTCGCCTCTTCTAGGTTGAGTAGCACATTGGCCAACACCGTCATCGTCGCCCGATCCACGGCCGAATATTTTTCCAGCGATTCGGACTGTCCGATCGACAAAACCGCATTGGTTTGTTCGGCCGACTGCGAAAATTCATCACGGTACGTATCCAACGCCTCTTTTAGCACGCTGGTCTCGGTCGTAGTCGGTTCACGGCACAACAGCCGACGAAATGCGTACGCGATCCGTTCATCATCGTCGCTTCCATTTTGTAATATTCGCTCACCAAATTTACGTGCTGCTTCGGCAAAGGTTACGTCATTCAGCAAGGTCAGCGATTGCAGTGGCGTGTTGGTGTGCCGTGGTTTGACCGAACACCATTCGCGGTCCGCTGCATCCAATAACGCCATCGTGGGCGGCGAGAGCGTTCGTTTCCAATACGTATACAGGCTGCGGCGATACAAATCGTCGCCTTTGCCCACTTTGTAAGTAAAGTTGCTTGCCTCTTTCCACAATCCCGCGGGTTGATAGGGATAGACGCTCGGACCGCCGATCCGTTCTACCAATAAACCGGAAATGTCCAACGCTTGGTCCCGCAGCACGTTACCGGGTAACCGCTTTCGCGGAGCTCGTGCGTAGAGCGTATTATCGGGATCGTGTTTGAGGTGTGCTTTCGTGACTTGCGAGCTGCGGCGATAGGCATCGCTGGTCACCATCGTTTTCAGGATGGCTTTGATGTCCCAGTCGTTGTCCATGAATTCCGATGCCAACCAATCCAGCAATTCAGGGTGCGTCGGCAAATCTCCCTGCGATCCAAAATCCTCGGGTGTATTGACCAGCCCACGACCGAACAGCATCTGCCAATAGCGATTCACGGTCACTCGCGCGGTGAGCGGATGTTTTTCGTCAACCAACCAACGAGCAAAACCGAGCCGATCGGCGGGCTGATTCGCGGACGTCAAAACGGCGGGCACGCCCGCGGTAACCGCTTCGCCTAATTGGTCGTACACGCCGCGTGTCCGCACGAACGAAGGACGACCCTCGGGCAGATCTTCCATGATCATGGTGGTCGGCAGTGAATCCCAGAGTTTGGTCTGTGCGGCAATGGCCGTTTGCAACTCGGAAAGCAGGCGACGATGCGCAGCGTTATCAGTGTGCTCGAGATATGCCGCACGCAAAAGGCGAGCTTGCAACGCGGTCCGCTGCGATGTGGGAATCGCCGAAATCGTCTGTGGCGAATCCGCGACCGCCAACAATTCTGCTTCGTCATCCGATAGCGTGCGAGTCGTGTAGAAACGAAGCTCGTCGATTTGGCCGTCCCAACCACCAACGTGTGGGCTGTGGCCGATTCGGATTGCCGCGCCGTTGTTGCGATTCGCCGTATTGCTGTTGGTGTTGCGAATCACTTCGACCGGCTGCAAAATCCCATCGACATAAATCTTCATTCCTTGGGCACGCTGCGTTCCGTCGTTGGTCAGCACGATGTGTTTCCACTGGCCCAATTCGAAGACTCGATTGGTTTGGACCGTCGACACACCGGAGATCCAGCGGCTGTTGATATTCCAGCGCAGATGTCCGTCGACGAACTCGACCAAAATGCCTTCGCGTTTTGTGCCCCGTTGCTCGTTCGACAACACCACCCCGGTATCGGTTTGGCCGGGCGCCATCCAAAACGCAATCGAAAACCGTCCGTTACCGATCAGCCCCGGGATCTTGCCAAGTTCGTAGTGATTGTTTTCGGATACGGTTGCTGTGTTGCCAAAGCGAGCGGTCGGCGTGATTGACCCCTCCTGACGCAGCAATGCGTCGCCTTTGGAAACGACACGTTTATCGGGTGAATCGAAGTCAAAAAAATGATCCAGACCGTGACTGACAACGGGCGGCAATGTAGCAAAGTCGGTCGCAGTTTCCCAGATCTGTTGTGCCGCAGCGAGATCGGCTTCGGCAGCCTCGAGCCTAGTTTGACACTTCGCCACTCGCTGCTGAATTTTTTCAAATTCGGATCGTTGTGCGTCGGTGGGCGTTTTGATCCACGGTTCGGAATTACCAAATTTGATCGCCCGTCCACTTTCGGCGACGTCGTTGAAATAGTCGATCAATTGGTAGTATTCGCGTTGGCTGAACGGGTCGTATTTGTGATCGTGACATCGAGCACAAGCCACGGTGATGCCCATCCAAATCGTCGCGGTGGTATCAACACGATCGACGGCATTTTCGAGTAGGAATTCGTCGATCGGAATGCCTTCCTCCGAGTTGTAGCGGTGGTTGCGATTGAACGCGGTCGCGATCAAATCGGCTTCATTTGGATTAGGCAGCAGGTCGCCCGCGAGCTGGACAATGGTGAATTGATCAAACGGCATATTTCGGTTGTAGGCGTCGATCACCCAATCTCGCCAACGCCACATCTCTCGCGGTCCATCATTTTGGTAGCCGTCGGTGTCGGCATAGCGAGCTGCTTCCAACCACTGCCACGCCATCCGTTCGCCGAAACGCGGTGATTGCAACAATCGGTCGACGGCGTCTTCGTAGGCCGCGTCCAATCCGTTGGCTTGAACCTCCGCCAGGAACCGCTGCGACTGTTCAATCGTCGGTGGTAATCCTGTCAAATCGAGCGACACACGGCGGAGTTGCGTGGCCGGTGACGCGGGCCCGAGCGGTTCCAAGTCGGCTTGTTCCAAACGCTTCAAAACGAAGGAGTCAATCGCTCCATGCGAATCAAATTCGGTTGGCACCGCTGGCCGGGTGATCGGTTCAAATGCCCAGTGCCGCTGATACTTCGCGCCCTGATCAATCCACTGTCGCACCTTCAAGCGTTGATCTGCGGTCAGCACCAATCCTGAATCCGGGGGCGGCATCCGCAATTCAGGATCGTCGCTTTCGATGCGTGCAACCGCTTCGCTTTGGTCTGCGTTTCCGGGCACAATCGCTGCGTACCCGCCCAAGTCCTCGACCGCTGCCGCACGCTCGTCCAATCGTAACCCAGCCTCGCGAGTGTTCGCATCGGGCCCATGACATTTAAAGCAGGTATCGGAAAAGATCGGGCGAATATCGCGATTGAATTCCACCTCGTCGGCGATCGCTGGCAAGGTAAATTCAGCGATGGCAAAACTACAAGCGGTCGCCAGGAAAACGAGACGCCGGTAGGTGGAGCGGGTGGCGGATTTTGTGGTAGGTAGCATTAGGAGGCGTCGTGATCGATGTTGGGGATGATCGAATACAGCCATCTTATCCTAAATGGATGACCGAGATCACAAATCGACCTGTGCTGTGGGGGCGTGTTGGATCTTGTTAAAGTTCCCCACGCGGCTGGATCCACCTTAGAATTAAGCTGGGTCCGACCAGGATCGGATTCCCGAATCGGCGACGAACCAGTCCGCTGATGATCGGGTCACGCGCGATCGGTGGTCGGTGACGCGTCATTCTCGGCCGCTTGGCTGGCAGCGTAGCGATGATCGGTTTGCCCAAGTGCCACGATTTTAACCACGTCTTTCACCGCCAGGTACAGCAGGCTTACGATCGCGACAGCCCCGCCGGCAAGCAACGAGGATGCAATCAGCACGCCGTAATAGATCGTTGGGTACCACCATCCCGGCAGTGAATCCGATTCATAAACCGGGACACAATGTAATACGAACATGATCGCGGCGGCACAGAATAGAATCGCATCATACAAGGCGATCTTGATGATTCGGTGGTAATGCGCATCGGCAAGGTTGCGATCGGCGTTGTTTCCCAGTCCGATCATTGTCAACATCAACGCCAAGATGGTGGCAGACACCGTTAGTAGGGATGAGCAGAACAGGCGACTTGTGGGGATAATCGCCTCCAGCAGTCGACGAGCCTCAGTGTCGCCGACATGCCCAAGCACGATCGCGGCACTGGCGATCGAAACGGAAATGACGGTCCCAATCACACACGCCGTAATCAGATCGTGTTTCAGTCGGCCCAGCATCCCTGGATCGTTCGTCATTTTCGTCTTCCTTGGATCGAGTCGCTCGCAATACCAGCGTGTTCACCGAACGACCATGTGCATTCCTTGTTCCGTTAGAGCACGATTCAGCGAATTCGGAAAACGTAGTGTCCCTTTTTGGCAAGCAAACGCGGGAACGAAGACGCGACGTAGATAGGACGCAATTGGCCGCTACTGTCTTTACCTCTACTCGCCCGATGGATTGACGTGCTTGAGGAATTTGAAGATGTCGCTGCCGGTCGTCATGATCATCGTGCTGTCGCCGCCGAGCATCTCTTGATACGTCTCCATCGTCTTGATGAACTCATAGAACGACACCGAATCTTCGCTCTGGTTGTACGCACTGGCATAGATCTCGGTTGCCTTGGCGTCCGCTTCGCCCTGGATTTCCTGGACGCGTTTGTAGGCTTCGGATTCAATCTTCAGTAGGTCGCGTTCTTTCTTTCCGATAATCTTGGCCGCTTCGCCTTCGCCTTCGCTGCGGAATCGCTCGGCGATCTGTTGACGTTCGCTGATCATACGATCATAGATTCGCTGCTGAACGCTCTCGTTGTAGTTGATTCGCTTGAATTGCACGTCAAGCAACTCGATTCCAAAATCGGCAAGCTTCCCCGAGGCCTTGTCAAAGATCTCTTTCTCGATCTTGGCTCGTCCTTTGGTGATTGGATACAATACTCCGACGTTACCGGGTGCATCGACAAGGACAGCGTCACGCTCGGGTTGACGGTCTTTGGTGGTTCGGATCACCTCGATCAATTCATGTTTGGCGATCGCGTTGCGTGTTTCACTGCCGAGGATGTCGTCCAGACGCGATTGAGCACTCCGCTCGTCTCGCAATCGCAAATAGAACTGCTTTGCGTCTTTAATCCGCCAACGCCCAAACGTGTCGACGATAATGTACGTTTTGTCTTTGGTGGGCATCTCATTCGGACGACCGTCCCAATCGAGAATCCGTTCCTCGATTCGGATGACTTCTTGAATGAAGGGGACCTTCAAATGAAGTCCCGCGTCGGCGATCGGATCACCCACAGGCTTTCCGAATTGAGTGATGATCACCTGTTCGGTTTCATGCACCGTGTACGATGCGTTGTACAGCAGAAAGGCCAATAGCAGACCGAATACGATCAGTGCGGGAATAGGTAAGTTTTTCATGATCAGTTCTTTGCGGATTCGGTGGACAATTGCAACAGCGGCAAAATCTGGCTGGCCTGTTCGTCGATGATGATCTTTTTGCCAAGATTGGGAACGATTTGACGCATCGTTTCGATATAGATGCGTTGCTTGGTGACTTCGGGAGCCTTCAAATACTCCGCCATCACCGCGTTGAACCGAGCAACATCGCCTTCCGCTTCGTTGACACGTTTCAGTGCATAACCTTCAGCGGCCTGAATTTTTTGTTCGGCTTCTCCGCTCGCTCGCGGGACCACTTTGTTGTATTCACCGTTGGCTAAATTGATGAGTTGTTCGCGTTCTTGTTGAGCCTGGTTGACCTCATTGAATGAATTTTGCACGGGCAATGGCGGATTGACATTTTTCAATTGCACCTGATCGATGCTCAGCCCAAGCTCGTACTTGTTCACCAGTTCTTGGAGTTGCAACAACGCATCAGCTTCGATTTCTTGACGTCCCACCGTGATCACTTCGTCCACCGTGCGGTCACCCACGACCGTACGCATGACCGATTCAGACAGGTCTCGTAGTGTGTTGTCGGGGTCACGGACTTCGAACAAGTACAGATCGGGATCTCGAATTCGGTATTGGACGATCCACTCGACCGTGGCTGCGTTCAAATCCCCGGTCACCATGCCACGTTCGAGCGTCTGTTCCGCAGAAAATTGGTTCGGGTTGGTCGCGCCGGATGTTCCGAAACCAAATTCTTGTTTCAGTTGGCGTTTTACCGGCACCATGACCACACGTTCGATATTAAAAGGCAACTTGAACCGCAGTCCAGGTTCAGCGTTGCGAACGTATTTGCCGAACCGCAGTACCACGCCTTCGGATTCCGCCTGGACGGTGTAAACACTCGAAAAGGCAGCAAATACGACCAGGATAACGGGAATCACCCACAGCAGACGCAGTTGTTTAAAATCGATATCGCGCCAATCAAAGTCGCGCCAGTCGTCGGGATCAAATTTCATAAGACCGTTGGTTTGTTCAGGTTGTCGGGATGTGCAGGATGGTTCACAACAAATTGGCTGTGACGATTCCCGAGTTCGTTACAGTATAGCTTGCTCCGGTGACCTCCAACCCTAGCACGCGATCCGTCCCGACGGCTAGCGATGACGCAAAATGTTCGCAAACAGCATGATTCGTCCGCGATCGAACCATTCGTGCGATCCGGTATCGGAACCGCACCTGAGCGGCATCATGGCGTTTTGAAAAACTACGGCGTCTTGGAAGGGTTACGGCGTCTTGAATAAATCGAGGAACCGATTTTCGTAATCTGCGAAAACGCCCAGCCGGTCGAGTTCACTTTTTAGCTCGAACGCTCGGCTGCGATCGGTTTGTGCGACTTCGAACAACGATTCGATTCGCTGCTGGTCCTCCGCTGAGAGCTGCGAAGCCAACATCCACTCGTCGCCGGTCGATTCATCGCTTTCTTCGGGTTCAGGTTCGATTTGCCGCCGCAGTTCGGCAACAATCTGGCGACGTTGCCCATCCCTGGCCATACTCGGCAGAAGTCTTTCGGCGAAACTCCCCAAAGCAGCGAAGCTGCAAAACGTAGCCTAGGCTTCCAGCCTGGGGACTACATCGAACCCAGGCTGGAAGCCTAGGCTACGTTAAGCCCAATCAATTGTGCGGAGGTGCTTATATTAAACACCCACGAGCAAAACCCGCGCCCAAATACAGTGACCTTCTTTCTGTACTTGTGTCGACGGTCCAAAAGACGAAACAGTGGATCAAGGAACTGATGCGGGAACTGCAGTGGGAAGACCCGCAAAAAACCTATCATGGCACGTGTGCGATGTTGCACGCATTGCGTGACCGGTTGACCCTGCACAAGACCGCTGACTTGGCTTCGCAATTGCCGATGCTGTTGTTTTCAAAGGTCTAAAATGACCGTTGTATTGTCCCGATGACTCATTCGGGCTAACGTGGTTTTACACCATTTCGGACACCCTGCGGAATCGGCTCGCTCGCGATCGTCACTTCTTTACCAAGCAGGTGCTTGTCGAAAAATTGTTGCAGCCGCTTTGCGACTTCCGGCGAATCAAATCTGCCGTGACCGCCGCCTTGCACCGGAACGAGCATCGTCTCGACTCCGACTTTGCTGAGTGCTTCGTGCAGCCGCTCGGATTGATTAAACGGTACCACGCGGTCGTCGGTTCCGTGGATGATCAGAAACGGCGGGTCGTTCTCCGAGACATAACTGACTGGGGAAGCGTTGCGAGCAGCCTTTTTGCTCTCTTGAAGCGTTCCGCCCACGAGTTTGGACTCCGGTGAATTCGCATCGTCGTGCCAACCACCCATTGTCAACAACTCCGAGGGACCGTACTGGTCGACAACGCAGCTAACACTGCTGCTGTGGCTTAAATGGTCACCCAATTTGCCTTCCAGTTCAGGCACATCGCCTGCGGTTCCCAGCATCGCGACCAAATGCCCGCCAGCCGAAGTGCCGGTCACGCCGATCTTGTCGGGGTCGAGGTTGTAGCGTTCCGCGTTGGCTCGCGGCCAGCGGATTGCGGCTTTGCAGTCGTGGATTTGTGCGGGCCAGATCGCTTCGCCACTTAACCGGTAACCAACCGAGACGCCGATGTATTGGCCTGTTTCAACGAATGAGGAAACTGTTCGAAAGCCGCCTTGTTTGTCTCCGTTTTGCCAACCACCACCATGAATGAAGACAACGACCGGCAAGGGTTTGTCGTTCTTTCGGGTCTTGGGCAGATACAGGTCAAGCGTTTGTCGCGGATTGTCGGTGCCAGCATAAGGCAGGTCCCGTTCGGTTTGGATGGATGTCGCGGTTGCGGCGGATGCCTCCTGACCGCGAGCGGCGCGGCGCGTAAACGCCTGATCTTCTTCGCCGCTGATCACGCCATCCTGATTCGCGTCGATGCGGCGGAACAACGGTCCTGAAAATTCGTCTTTGGTCAACTTGCCGTCTTGATTGCGGTCGAGCCGCTTGAATTGGGGGCTGGTTTGTTGTGGTTCGGTCTGTGCGTGACTCGGTGCCGCCGCGATTCCAACTAAGGAAAAACAGCAAGTTGCGAGGAAAAATCGTTGATGATTCATCATGGATCACTTCGGTAAGTTCGAGTTCAGTACAGTCGGATTCCACCGTTTGAACCCATCACCAGCCCGTTGGTTTCGCCGCATCCGCGGTAAGATGGTGCCTTGGGTAGGTGAGTTGCGTTCGAATCAGATCGGAGTCTTCACCGGTTCGGATTATTCTTCAGTCCGATGATTGCGTTGAAACTGCGCGGACGCAAGAAATAAAGAGGCATTGATGAACATTACCCTTCGCCCCGAACGCACCGAAGATCGACAATCAATTTGGAACGTCAATCACGCGGCATTCGGAAACGATGCCGAAGCGAACTTGGTTGATGCGTTGCGCAAAGGCGGTTTCGCCACGGTGTCGGTGGTTGCGGAAATCGATGGAGAGATCGTTGGACACATTTTGTTCAGCCCTGTTTCAATTTTGACAAGTGACCAGACAATTGCTGCCGTCTCGTTGGCGCCGATGGCCGTTCAGCCTCGTTATCAACGGCAAGGAATCGGAAGCAAACTAGTGCAATCGGGGTTACAGTCGTGCCGCGACCAGGGATGCCAAATCGCGGTTGTGCTTGGTCATCCCAAGTTCTATTCACGCTTTGGATTCTCGTCCGATTTGGCTCGGCCATTAGAATCGCCGTTCGGCGGTGGTGAAGCCTGGATGGCGATCGAGCTGGTGTCCGGTGCATTGAGTGGTGTCACCGGTTCCGTCCAGTACTCGCCGCCATTTACCGCTTAGAATGCTTCGTTTAACCGTTAGCCGATAGGCGTACGCAAAACGGATGCGAGTACGCCTTCGGCTGATTGTTGAACGATCAAATCAAGAAGCCCTCAGCGGCTGTTGATCCACGAAGAACGCTCTACAAAACGCTCGCACGAGTTCTGCTGCAATATGCATGCCTCGATTGTTTGTGGGACCGTGACTACTATCTGGGTTAGAAGACGCAATACGTTCGAGTTGAGTTTGAGGAGTAAATGAATGACTTGGATGCAGTGGTACAACAGCCTTGAGAAGCCGTCTTGGACGCCAGAACCCTCCACCATTGGCCTGATTTGGAGGATTCTTTACCCGATCATCCTGGTGACATTCTGCTTCGTATTCGTGCAGGCGTTCAGGAAAAAGGTGCCATCGAAGGTGGCTCTGCCATTTGGCATCAATCTCGTGGCGAACCTGCTCTTTACGCCAATCCAATTTGGTCTTCGCAATTTGCCGTTGGCAGCGGTGGACATTCTGATCGTCTGGGGAACCATCCTGTGGATGGTGGCAGCAGTTTGGAAGCACTACAGATGGGTCGCCGTGGCACAGTTGCCGTACTTTGTGTGGGTATCGATTGCGACCCTTCTCCAATTGTCGATTACTTGGAGCAATTGGTAGCGATGACGAAGCAGCGTGACACGGGCGTCAAATGGGGGCAGAGTTTTTTGTAGCAGAACTCATTCAGAGTTTCGGGGAGTCAGTGGCCGTGGATCGCAATGTGGTGCTTCGTCCATAGGCATCCTTTACCTGCTTGGCAGTTCCATCGCCGTTGGTCCTTCTGAAGAGGGCGGCGATGTCAACGGAGGATGGACGCCTCCGATGCTTTATAATCAATGAGTGTTCTCGGTTTCTTTTAAACGCAGGTGGAGGCTACAACGATGCGATACTTGTTTTTTAGTTCGTTGCTTGTGGGATTCTTGCTCACGTCCGTGGCGTCTGCCGAAGAGGCTAAGGACGAAGCGATCAGGAAAGATCGTAAAAAAATCGAAGGGACATGGCAGATCGTTGGACTTGTCGTCAATGGTAACAAGACGAAGGATGAAGACGCCAAAAAACTCACGGTGGTTAACGACGATAAGGGCATTTGGAGCCTCTGGTCGGGCGATAGCAAAGTCACCATGGGGACCAGCACTTTCGACCCGACAACGAAGCCAAAGAGGATTAATTTCACTCCGACCGAAGGTGACGCAAAAGGCGATTTGTTTCTTGGGATTTATCAACTCGGCAAGAACGCTCGAAAACTTTGCTTTGCACCCTCGGGAAAAGATCGGCCCACTGAGTTTTCTTCCACGGCTGAGAACCAGCACATTCTCGTAACGTTGAAGCGGATCAAGCCTGAGTCGTAGCGGAGCATGAAGTCTCGCATCGTTAAACAGGTTGGAAATGATGGTGTCCGGCTACGTTGAGACATTTTGAGGTGTAACGCTGGATTCGAATTCAGCACCATACTACGGTTTTACGTCTGCATTTGGTTTTATGTCTGCATTTGACGGTGAATTGAAATGAAAGTGCTGGCTATCGTCGAAACGGCGATCTACGTCGATGACCTCGACGCTGCCGAAGATTTTTATCCGCGAATCCTTGGTTTGGATGTGATTGCCAAAGAGCCTGGTCGCCACGTTTTCTTTCAAGTGGGCGAGTCGAATGTTCTACTTGCATTCAATCCCAAGACGACATGCACGGGAGACAAGCTTCCGCATCATGGTGCAACGGGTCCCGGGCATTTTGCTTTAGGAATTGAATTACGGTCGCTCGACGATTGGCGTCAACATCTTCAGGATCATCGTGTCGTGATCGAAGCCGAAGTGGAATGGCCAGCTGGTGGGAAGTCGATCTACTTTCGAGATCCCGCCGGCAATTCGGTCGAATTAGTCACCCCAGGTCTCTGGCGATTGCCGAGTGGATGGTAGCAACACCGAGACGACCAATACGGGGACCGACCAATACGGGGACAGAGCACTTTACAGCGGGGACAGCACTTTACAGCGGGGACAGAGCACTTTGTCGGGTTAGGTAGCAGTGCCACGTGCGGGGTAGATCAAACGCATTAGTGGGTTGCTGGTGCGTGGCGCGCTGCTCGCGGGTCACTCAGCTCTGGGGTAAAGCGAACGCCGCAAAACCAAACGCTTTGAAGCAATTTTTTCATAGTGTTTGCGATTTATGGCGTAGCGGATGTCTCGCGAGGCTTCCATTCCACGCGCCGGTGCCTGCACGAAACTCTCTTGACGAGTTCCGCTAAGAAATGCTCCACAGCGATTTGCAGATCCATACACCAATCTGCTATCGGCCGCTTCGGCTCGATCGGCACAGCCAAACGAGCCGATTAAAAGTTGTAACGTAACCATTGCCGGAAAGGGTTGCAGTGGCATAGGAGGTGGTCCAGCGAAGAACAATCCGTTGGAATGCTAGCAGCCAAGAAACGTTGCTCTCCGATCTGACAATGATTTCACCTTCACCCCGAACAGGGGCATGATCTCAAGTCATCATTGTGCTCTGTCCCCCGTCTGTCCCCCGTCTGCGCCTAAGCAGGGTATGCACCCAGGTCATCGTTATGCACTGTCCCCCGTCTGTGATCGGCCTTGCGCAACGACGGCGCTTTATGTCCTTGTCACGGATTTAACACCGGACGCCACTATCAACGCTTGCAAGCCCGCCCAGACAATTAACACCGCCCACCAATGTTGCACGGCGCTTGCATCCAGCGGAGCAGAAAACCAGCCAATTGCTACCGCGACAAAACCAGGGACAGCGGTCGCCACCAACAGGATGATTGTCTTTCCAATCCCTTTGATGACTGCTCCCAACAACAAGCTGGTGATATCCATAACCCCATAAACGGCCGCGTAAGCGAGCAGTGTTGTGGCCAATGGTTCGATCTCGCTCCGCTGTGCTGGGGTCAAACCGCCTAGCGAGATCGGCAACAGCACGTGAGGCAACACCAACAGCACCGTCGCAAGTGACAAGGAAAACGAGAATCCTAGAACCATGCTTCGTCGCAAAATCTGCACCGCTTGCCTGGTTCCGCCGGCTGCATAGCCTTGTCCGGTCACCACGGTGACCGCGGTGGCCAAGCCAATCGCCGGAATCGACAACAGCTGATACAAACTGAGTGCGGCCGACGTCGCGGCAAGCCCGGTGACCGATGCCGTTCCGATCACTAACAACACAAGGCTAAATAAACTGGATCGAACCAATTGCTGGATTCCCAGTGCCGACCCCGGAACGATGATTTCCAAAATCATTTTTTGATTCGGCTTCCATGCTTGTTTGCGGTGACGCCCAAACGACTGTAACCGCGTCAACAAGATCGCGAATACAGCCACTTTGAACCACATCGATAGCGCGGTCGCCAACGCCGCACCAAAAACGCCCATCGCAGCCACGCCCCAGCCGCCAAAAATTAGCCAAAAATCGAGTCCGACGTTCAACGCCGCTGAGGCGATGTTGGTTCTTAGAATCGGTTTTGTGACCCGCCGTCCTACAAAAAACGCAGTTAATCCGGCTTCGAGCATCGAGGCCGGCGCCACCAACAGCAGCGTTTGAAAGTAGCGTGCTTCTTGGACCGCCAAATCGGTCGGATGGCCAAACGCCGCAAAAATACGAGGGCTGATCCACCCCATCGCCGCTAGCACCGGCAACATCGCCAGGGTCAACCACACACATTGCCACATCAGCGACCAAACTCGCGTCGCTGCCGCCCCGCGTTTTTGCCGGTGTCCCAGCGTCATCGCCACCAAGGGGGTAATAAAACCCATGGCCGTCACGGGGATGCAAACGACCGCCCAATACAAATTGCCCGCCGACACCGAAGCCGCCGACGACGTGGGACCATACCACATCAACAAGGTTCGGTCGGTGAACAACGTGATCGAGAAGCAACCAACCGTCGCAGCCAGCGGCAACGCGACCGCCAATAAGGCGCGATAACCATAGGGATTTCGTCGCTTTTGATCGGCGTTTTGCAGCATCGGCGTGAATGGGCTCTACGACTAAGGGTGGATTGGTGCGAAATATGCAACAGAAAAAACGCAACAGAAAATGCAAGAGTTCGTTGGGACGATGCAGCTGACATACAACCGCCACGCGATCGGCATGTTTCCGTGTTTTGCCTTTTCAACAGAGCTTTCGGTTTGCAGGCCCGTTGGATCGCCTTCGCTCTCAACGTGATCTCACCTCGAGATACCGATACCGCTTGCCAGTCCAATTACAGCGTCGTTGCTGGCAAAGCTTATTTGCGGGGTGCTTTTATAGGACTTAGGCAGCGGCAGCGTGGATGTGATCGAGACCGTTACCGGGACAGCTTTCGCGAAACAGAAATGTCTCGGGAAACGGAGCATGTTGGAAGTCGGAGCCGGGCATAATGCCAAACGGTAACTCGCAACAAGATCCGCATCCATGATGTTGCTGCTATGCGATCCTCGTGCCAGCCTTCCACCATTTCGCTCGATAACTACTAAAAGGAGCCTCGCCATGTCGACTGCAACCTCGCGGACATTCGCTTCGCCTGTTTCAAGACTGCTGCATACGATCCATCGCATTGGGCTGAAGTTCCTATGCACGCTCGATCGAGCTGAGAAACAAATGCTACGCTCAGGAGCAGCCGTGGCACCAACCGAACGAAATCCGATCGTTCCGGTCGATCACCAATAAGTTGGAATAACGTGGATCGATCCACGACCACGGTTTCACCCGCACCTTCACCCTCCGCTCTTTTCGCTACTCTCGATCCTCTTGATGCTCCGACTCTTTGGTCCGAGGCTCGAAGTTATCGCCAAGGAAACGCCCTTAGTAGCTGGCGATCGGGTGCCCCTATGCGCAACATATCTTGGTCGCCAGGACCAGGCTTGCACATGCGATTGGCACACCACTTGCTTTGCCTCGATCAGCGATGGAACTCACTAACACGATGGATCGTTTCTTTGATATTTGGCAAGATCGGTGTCAGTCGCCAACGTTGATTCGCAATGAGGGCGACGACTCCCACGAGAGTCCCCGATGCCTGCCGAAGCAACGATTGGCCTTTGGCGCGACGGGGAACTGCGACGATGAAAATTGGAGTGATTGGGCATTTAAAACATGCGATTGCAAAGCCATATGCCGGCGGACTCGAATCATTTACACATTCCTACATCCGAGCCCTCGTCGATCGCGGCCACGACGTGACGTTGTTCGCATCAGGTGACTCGGACCCAGCACTTCCTTTGGATCCGATCGTTCCAACCGCAACGATTGCAGAATCGCGTCGCCGACTCGGCCGCGTACACACTCCGTGGGTTGAGTGTGTCGAGGACGAAGCGTATGAATCATTGATGGTCCGCTTGGCCGCCGCGGACTTTGACGTGATTCACAATCATTCGCTCAGCCCGATTCCACTGCGATTCGCCAGCATCCAGCCCACCCGGATGATCACGACGCTGCACACTCCGGTACTGCCGCGGATGCAATCCGAGCTGGAGTCTCGTGGCAGCGAAAATTGTGGCGAATTCGTAAACATCTCCGAAGCCAACGCCGCAGTCTGGCGGCACTGGATTCCCAACCAGCGGATTATTCACAACGGTGTCGACACAAGATTCTGGAAAAACTGCTGCGCCCCAAAGCAGCGGCGTGCGATCTGGTTCGGTCGTATCTTGCCTGATAAAGGCACCCACTTGGCCATCGCCGCGGCACAGCGTGCCGGGTTGCCCATCGACATCGTCGGGCCGATCGCAGACCAAGATTACTTTGACGCCGAGGTGTCGCCAAAGCTGTCGCCATCGTGTGTCTATCTCGGACACAAAACTCACGAAGAACTCTGTGAGCTCGTCAGTCGTGCGGCGGTTGCTCTGGTCACACCTTGCTGGGACGAACCGTTCGGGTTGGTCGTCGCCGAGGCGCTTGCGTGTGGCACGCCGGTAGCCGCATTCGCGCGTGGAGCGTTGCCGGAATTGATCACACCGTCGGTGGGACGATTGGCCGCCCCCGGCGACGTTCCGGCCTTGGCAGCGGCTACTCGCGATGCCCTTTGTCTTGCGGGTGAGGTTTGCCGCCGCGTGGCACAAGAAAAATACAGTTTTGACCGCATGGTCAGCCACTACGAAACGCTTTATCGTCGACATCAATTAGGCGTCGCGATATGAGTTCGCCCACGATTGGATTCTACGTTCATTATCATGGGCTCGGGCACAAGCATCGTACCGAAGCCATTCTGCAGCACCTACGATTTCCCGCCACCGTGATCACCAGCCGCTTGGACGCCCAACGTTGGAGCGGCGAAAGTCTTTGCCAGGTCATTGGGATCGATTGTGATATCGACGATGTACACACCGAAGGTTTGCAACACGCTGCGGACGTTGCGGCGCTACACTATGCGCCGCTTTGGTGCGATACGATCACTCGCCGTGTTGCACAATACACTCAGTGGTTGCACGAGTCGAAGCCCGACTTGATGGTGGTGGATGTGTCGGCCGAAATCTCGATGCTGACGCGGCTCGCATCGATCCCTCAAATTGTGATGCGTCAACATGGCGACCGCAGCGATGCGGCTCACGAAAACGCTTACGCGGCGGCTCACAGCTTACTTGCTCCGTTCCCCGAGACGATGGAAGACGATCAAACGCCACAGTGGGTGCGCCGCAAAACGGTCTACCTCGATGGGTTCTGCCGCAACACCACCAGTACGCGACCAGAATCACAAGTTGCTAATGTAACGGATGACGTTGAGCGTCCTCGCATCGTGGTGATGTTTGGCCGAGGCGGGCGGGACGATGTCCACGAAGATCTACGCCAGGCGGCCAAGCGAGTGCCCCAGTACGACTGGATTGTGCTTGGCAAAGAACCCGACGGACATGCGGGCACGCCGGAGAATCTTCGCTTCCATGGCTGGGTGACCGATCCCACGCAGCACGTACAAACCGCCGAGATTGTCGTCACGGCGGCTGGGCACAACAGTGTGATGGAAATCGGACACGCACGAAAACGCTTTGTCGCAATTGCTGAGGACCGCCCCTTTGACGAGCAAATTCAGAAGGCTTCCGTTTTGGATCGCGAGGGATTGGCGGTCGGTTTGACATCGTGGCCTGATCCGCAGCAGTGGCCCGCCATCGTCGAACGAGCAAAAGCACTCGACCCTCAAAAATGGGATACCGTCTATCGCAACGATGGCGCTCGCCAAGCCGCCGAGCATCTACAAGCCGTTGCCACTTGGTCGCATACGATACGAAAACGCAACTGCCGAGGGAACCGATGAGGATCAGTGTGTTGACGATCGTACGTGGTCGCCAAACCCATCTCGAAAACCAATTGCGAGGACTGTTGCGATCCGAAATCTATCCAGACCAGTGGATCGTGGTCGGCATGGACCAAGAGGTTCAAATCGCGGTTGACAAAATCATGATGGAACATTCGCGAACCGAGCAAAAAGTTCGCGATCGTGTTGCCGTGGCGGGCCGCGATTCGATTGATACGTGTCCGTTTGAGATCCGTACAAGCCGCGTTGACGGCGACGGCCGACAGCTACCGCTAGCCGAAGCGAGGAACCGTGCCGCGTCGCTGTGTCAAACCGAGGGCATGATTTTTTTAGATGTGGACTGCATCGCGGCGCCGCAAATGATCGGAACGTTTCGCACGACGCTCAAGGAACAACCAAGATTGTGGATGGGTGATGTCCGCTACTTGCCGGCCGCCGCGACCGAGGGCGGTTGGCAGATGCCATCGCTGTTTAAACATGCAGTGGATCATCCCCTACAGCCGATTTTGCAACCGGCGCAGCGAATCGACTCCGATCGCTACGAGTTGTTTTGGTCCTTGTGTTTTGCGATCACACGAGACGACTTCTTCACGATCGGCGGCTTTGACGATTCGTTTGATGGCTACGGAGGCGAAGATACCGACTTTGCCTTTTCCGCCTGTCAAGCAGAAGTCCCGTTTGGCTTTGTCGGTGCCACCGCGTTCCATCAATACCACGCGGTATGCAAACCGCCGCTGAACCACTTCGAAGCGATCGTACGAAACGCGATTCGTTTTCAAAACAAGTGGGGCGTGTGGCCGATGGAGTCCTGGCTCAACGCCTTTGCTGATCGCGGACTGATTCGCTTTAATCCGGACGCCAACAAATTGGTGATCTTACGAAATCCAACGGCGGAAGAAATTCGCAGCAGCGAAACGCAGACGCCAGCTGGGTTCTAAAAAATTGCCTCGGTCATTACTCGCTTGGCACTTTTATCTCGACACCGTAACGAGGCGCAGCTTCAAGTAGCCTCGTGATCTCGGCTTCACTCGGTGGTGGAGCCGTCACCGCGTCTTCATCGAGTGTCTGGCCCACCTCAAAAAACATCTGTTCCAATCCGGCGGGCGCAAGGGTGATCAGCAGCCGAGCGGTCTTGTCGCTTTCGTTTTTGAAGCAATGAAGGCTTCCCACGGGCATGTTCAGAAACGTGCCCTCGTCGGCAACAAAGCGGTCGTCGCCAAGTTGAAATGTCATCTCGCCTTCGAGAACAAGGAACGATTCCTCTTCGCGACGATGAACATGCGGCGGAGGCCCACTGCCCGGTGGCACATTGGCTTCAAAGGTGGTGTACTTGCCGTCGGTTTCTTCACCGGTGGCAAGGAAACGATAGACGTCGCCAACGATCCCGATCCTGCGGCCTTCGCCGGGCCGACGCATGATTGCAGGATGATTCATATTTCGTTCCTCTATTCCTATTCCCCAAATCCAAATATGTCCTCACTCCAATGCTTTGTTCTCCGGCCCAACGGCCTGTTGTTTGTGTTGTCACGTCCACCGGAGGTGAGAATACTAATTCCTCCCTTTAACGGTCAATTTTGAAATCACGGCAATGTCAAACGAATGGAACGTCTCATTGAAATCATCGCCTTTGATTCCAATCACAACCGGTTCAAAACCTTCAACAGCACCACGTTGAGGTACCCAGGTCATTAGACCGGTATCACTTACCTTCATTCCCGCGGGCCCTTCGACCAAGTGGAAGGCAAGCGAATTGCTGTTTGTTTTGCATCTGACCTGGTAGCTCAGTTTTTTTCCTTTGTAGGCCATGATCGGAGGCAGCGACTCGACAAACAGATAGTCTTCGCCGGTGGCTGTCAGTTCGGCTTCAAAATCGTACTTGCGAACGTAAATCCGCTTTTTGTCGTAGTCGGTATTTGCCAGCAGTTTTGCCCAAGGGACAAAATGAATTCGGGTTTCGCCGTAATTTAACGCGTCAAGTGAATTGCGGGTTGAGTTCGTATTGCCGTGTGGCGCCAGCTCATTGAGTTGTAGGTTGCTATGAATAATTCTGAGATCCGAGGCCGTGCAAACGTCGACACTGGTGAACCAGCTGCCGCGAGACTTTCCTTGAACCGTACGGCGATAAAATAGCGTGGATCCACCGTGGGAAAGGTACGTGCCCCTTCCAACCAATCCGGCGAAATGTCCCTCGAGAACATGTTGTAGATTTGTCCGCGGGGCAAATGGAACATGCGACCCAGGGGTGATGGCGCGGCCCAGCGAATCCGGTTGGATGTCGAGCCAAATTCGCCCATGGAGATTCTGCCGTCGTCGATCCTAACCCAGTTGTAAGAGACAGGACCAAGCCCGGTCATGATGGTTCCAAAGACATTTCCATTAGCCGCAGCATCGACTTGGCGTCCGAAATCGTTCGTGCGTTGGTAAAACAGTTTCTCACCACCTGTGGACATTGGCTTGAGTCGCTGAGAATCAACGATGTAGGCCTCGTTGCCATCGAACAAGAACAGATATTCATCCGCGTTGACGCCAATTTGAATTAATTTCGGCGCGTTTTTTGTCGGTAGACGAGTCGTCTTTTCCAGCTCGAAAGTCTCAAGGCTCCATCGCTGCATCAGCATTTGACTCGGTAGCACGACGTACAGGTTTTTCGATCCGGCGGTCAGCAGGGCATCGGAATCGACATTCTTGATCTCGTGTACGAGGTTCGCGGACAGCAAGTCAAAAATCGCGATGCGTTTCGATTTTCCAAACTTAAATATCATGTAACGATCGGCGCCGCCCATGACGTAATCATCGAACGGTTCATCCAATTCGTAAACCACTTCGTCATCTTCAAACGTCGCTTGTTCATATGGCAAAACATAATCCGATGTCTCTGGATTCGCTGCCGTAGGAGCCGCTTCTTCTGTCTTGACGGTCTTAAGCTCGATGCCGCCGGGAGCCCCGCGAAACGGAATGACTCCTTTGATCCGCGAAACGACTTTTGTTCCATCAAGAAGGGTGGCATCGTATGAGAGTTCGCTTGCCATTGCATTGGGTTTACCAACGTCAATCTTAGTAACCGATGCCAGGTCCAGTTTCATTTCGGAGCCGCCAAAATAGATCGTTGGTTCCGCGAAAAGAAGTCCCTTCAAATCCACCTTGCGTCCGTCGTAACGCGTCAATCGCCATCGGTCTCCTGCCAGCCTTTCGAACGACTTCATCTCCGCAAGGTATTGCGTCGAGTTGCCAAACCGAATCGCTTGTTCGTTGAGTTCGCCATTGATCTTTCCTGATGCAAAGTCAATCTCGACGGGAATTCGTAGACGCTCGTTGGTTTGATTTACCGGAATTACTTTGACCGAGAATTGATCACCGTCGTTTCGCTGCTGAACTTCAAACTCCGGAGATTCTCCTTTGTTGTTTCGCAGCTTCAACTTGAATTGATAGTTCGCTGCAGAAGTGCCGAATGAAACGACATTGAACTTGAGTTCAACAGGCTGATGCCGTTTGACAAATCGAATGTTGATTTTTTCGAGTGTCAAGTCGGGGATTTCCAGGAACGTTTTGACCTTCGAAATGGGGATCGCAAAATTGACATCCGTGCCTATCACCTTTTCCACAACGACGCCCACGACCATATTGTTGTTGTCCAGGATGGGGCCACCGGAGTTACCAGGATTCACGACCGCATCAATCTGAATGGACTCCAGTGAATCTGCGCGTTTGCGCAGCGACACGACACGTCCAACGTTGACGCTGATTCTTGGGTAGGTTTCGTCTTTGAGGGCTAACGCAGTACCAAATGGAAACCCAAACGCCGTGATTTGTTGTGTCTCGAAAAGAGTGGCGTCGTCTCCTAGGTTCAACACAACTAACCCAGCTGGCGGTTTGATTGCCCGCAAGAGCGCGAGGTCGTGTTCGGCACTCGTTCTGACAACCTCCGAAAGAAACTTGACTTCCTTTTCCGTACCGGAATTCATGATCAAGGGGATTTTCTCGGATTCTCCTTGCACAACGTGTTGATTCGTAATGAAGAAACCTTTGGCGTTGATGCAGAATGCGGTTCCGAATCCAGCGCCCGAGGGGCGTTCAACGAGAACCGTCGCAGTCTTCGCGTTTGCGACATTGTCGCGGTTAAGTTGTGCAAATCCTTGTTCGGCAAATCCGAAAAAAACTCCGATGACGGCGATCAGAAAAAATGGGAAGGGGCAAATCGATCGTCTTAATAGCTGAAACATTCCATTCCAAAGTCTTAACGAACAGCACGTATTCATCCATCTCCCCACAAAGTGACTGACATGAATACGAGGCAAGTATGAATACGAGCAAGATAATTGTTCTTGGCACGATGTGCACGTATTTCGTGGACTTTATTTGTCTCGACTCGATTTTCGACCCCATTCTCGCGAGGGTAAAAACGAGATTTGAATTAAAAAAACGGGGGAGTTTTTGCAAATGGCTTCGTCTTCCCCGAGGCGATTCGCTGCGTGGTAGACTCTCGCTTCACCGAGCGAAAAATCAACGAAGTTTTTAAACCTACTACTATGACGAAACACCCCCTCGGTCTATCGATCGTCTTGCTACTTCTATTGGGGCCGGGGCTGCACGCAGACGATTCGGTCGGCCCCTATATCGGTACCTTAAAGAGCACCGAAGCCCACCTGCTGTACAGTCCGGGTAAGGAGGCGGTCACGTTGCGTTTGACCGTGCACGATGAACAAGGCACGAAAGTCGCCACCGTTGACAGTCGCAGCGAATCCGAGCATGACTTCGTCGCCAAATTCCACGTGGTGGGACTCACCGCGGGCACCACCTACCGATACCAAATCGAGAAGATCGAAGCGGGAGGCGCAACGCTTGTTGCTGGTGGAACAGCCGACTTTCATTTCACGACCGTACCAGCGGATCGCAGCGGTCAAGTGCTGAACGTCGCCTTCATTTCCTGTGTCAACGATAGCACCGATTCGGTTTGGCAGCAGATGGCCAATCACAATCTCGATCTGCTGTGTCTGGGCGGCGACACTCCTTACGCCGACACCGGCAATCTCACGGATCTACGAAACAAGCATCGTCATCTGCTGCAGCGTCCCCGGCTCGCAGTGCTGGGTAAGAGCGTACCGTTTGTCGGTACCTGGGACGACCATGATTTCGGATTGAATAACGCCAACGGAAAAAACGCCGCAGCGTTGAAAACAAACACTCGCCGAGCATTCGTTGAATACCGTGTCCAGGACCAGTATGGCAGCGGTGACGAAGGTATCTATCAGAAGGCGGATCGGGGAGCGATGGAAGTGTTCTTGCTCGATGCACGATGGTACTCCCAAACCGGCCCCTCACCTGTCAGCCCTAACCAATCGACTTGTTACGGAAATGAGCAATGGAAATGGCTGCTGGAAAGTCTCCGCAGCTCCGAGGCACCTTTTAAAGTTCTGTTGCACGGACAAATTTGGCAAGACAAAAAAAATCGCGAAACCGATGACATGCACACTTACTATGCAGAGCGTGACGCGTTGTTGAATTTCATCAAAGATGAACGCATCCCCGGTGTTGTGTTGGTCGGGGGTGACATCCATGTTTCGCGTTATTTGGTACACCCACAACGGGTTGGATATGACCTGCACGATTTCATTATCTCGCCGGGCCATACTAGCGTCATTCCCTCGCTGAATGTCTACCATCAAGATCTTGAGTGGTCGCGAGTCCAGCCCAATCAGTTCCTGATCATGACCGCGGATACCAGTAAAACAGTCCCCACACTAAGCGTCAAATTTCTCGACAAAGATGGCCAGGAGAATCTCGTCAAGACCATCACGTACTACCAACTCACGGCTCAGCCGGAAACAGGGATTGCCAAGGATTTGCGGGGCTATTGGAGCTTTGATGGCGATACTAAAAATCGTTCCCAGTTAGGTAGTCGCCTGGACGGGCAACTCAACGGCGGTGCCACGGTGAGCAACCAACATGGCACGTGCGGTGGAGCATTGCAGCTAAGCCGCTCGGATAGCCAATACCTGACGGTGCCGCGTTCGATGCTGGATGATAACGCCAGTGTCTATACGGTTTCCGGCTGGATCAAACCAGCGTGGCTACCGGTGCACGGCAGCGCGGACCGCTCTTTCATCATGGAATCAAACGTTACGAATCACTGCGAGTTGCCCAACGCATCTCGCAGCGGCTATGCGATCTCCGTCGGACTCAGAGCGTGCGGAGATGCCGAGAAGATCAACCTCCAACTCTTCACCGAGACGCTAGTTCCACAGCCCGTTGGCTCGGAGCGGTCGCCCAGTACAAAATCGCAAGGCGGCTTTGATTGCTTGCTCGACCGCTCGCTATTTTCGGGTTGGACCCACGTCACGGTCACGTTCGACTCGATGCGGTTGCAGTTGTTTGTCAATGGGAAACTGGCCAGAACTCATCCGCTGCCGATTCACGGACCGATTGCGGAAACGGGAGGCTTAGTGATCGGCGGCCACCGCGCAGGTGAAGGTCGAAACTTTGACGGCATGATCGATGAAGTCGCGATCTGGAACCGCGTTCTCTCTGCATCCGAGATTGACGCGATCTACAACAACGGCACCGTGGTGGCGTTGCTCAGCGGATTGTAACTTCCGCTTAAGACATCGCCGCGATTAATTCGCGAACCCGCTGTACGGACGTCACTCGACTGTGATTTCCGAACCGTGCTTCGCCAGTCGCAATCTCTGGCATCCTTGGCACGCTGGCGCTGGCATGGACTTCGCGAACTTGCGTAGCTTGCACAATTCGGCGTACGTTCAAGCCGTTGATTCCCGCTCCGGCCATCACCGTCAGCCGATTATCTGCACGGTCAACAAGTTGTTTGATCAACTGCATGCCTTCTTCTGCGGTCGCTCTTTGCCCCGACGTTAGCAACTGATCAACACCTAGCCCGATGATCGTGTCGAGTGCACGCAGGGGATCGCGAGCCATGTCGAAGGCACGATGGAAGGTGATTTGAAGGGGACGAGATGCCCGGATCAATCACCCTGCTCGGCCACTAGTGCCGACTCGATACAGTCGATGCAAATTTCCAGTAGCATGAAATTCTCTGAGTGTGCGGAACATGCGCGGCCACGCAGGGCCGTCTTCGAAGCTTCCGCGAATCTTAGAGAGTAAATTGACTGCCGTTGGCTTGGGAAACGCCAAATTCCAGGGGCAAAAGGTTTTTCTCGTCCTTTCCAACAGATTCTTATTAACGAATCACTGTGGACCCGCAGCAAGGACACTCGCGCCAGCAAGTTCAAAGAGAACGAGTTTTTCAAAGACATCAAGATCCGTACCGTCAATGTCTCTGAGGTTGGAAAGTAACAATGTCACAGAACGGATCGCTTTTAACAGCCGAATGTGGGGACAGATGAATAGGTT